>JAITWU010000268.1 GCA_031285115.1 Azonexus sp.
AGAGCCTTGCCTTGATTTTTTTGCGCATTTTCTCCCCTCTCGCAAAATTTGAATTGTCTCAATTATATGTCACGCTAACATGTTGCCAGCGAGCCGCCCGGTTCACGTCATGTCATTGCGCCTGCCTTGCCAAATTTAGCCCCCATCACAACGGCAACCACGGCCAATGCTATGATTATCGACTAGGAGGAATCACCCGATGGCCGATCCCTGCGCCTTGACCTGTCATATCCGTTATTCACCCGGCGCCCCGCCCCTTCTCCGGGCCGTGGGCGGCAGTGAGGAATTGTTTGGTCATTCGCCAGCGGCGCTCCTTGCCGATCCGAATCTGCTGCTGCAACTGATTCACAATGACGACCGCGATCTCGCCGCCGCCCTGTTTTCCGGCACAGCCCCGCCCGCCGTGTTCAACATCCGCCTGCGCCACGCCGATGGCCGCATCCGCTGCTGTCGCGGCGAGAGCGCAAGGAGCAACGCAAGCGACCCCGGCGGCGACGGCCCGACGCATGAAATCCGCTTGCAGGATGCCTGCCACATCGCCACCCCCGTCCCGCTATCGGCCAATTTTTCCGGGATGCTCGATTTCACGACCGATTTCATCTATTTCAAGGATCGCCACCACGTCATCACCTGCGCCAGCCAGAGCATCGCCGCCCTGACCTCGCCGCCGCAGCATTGGCGTCAACTGGTCGGCAAAACCGTCTACGACATTTTTCCCGAACATCAGGCGGATATTTATTACGCCCTCGACCAGCAGATTCTCGCTGGTCGCCCGCCGACCAGTTCCGAACAGTTCTACCAGCGGGCCGATGGCGAACTGGGCTGGGTCGATAGCCGCAAATTTCCGATCCGCGACGAAGCGGGCGAAATCATCGGGCTGTGCGACATTTCCCGCGACATTACCGAGCAAATCGACACCGACTGGGCGCTGCGCGAAAGCGAGGAGCGTCTGCGTCTCGCTCTCGATGTCGCCAATCAGGCCTGGTTCGACGCTGAACTCGCCACCGGCAACGTCCGCGTCGCCGACGACTTTGAGCGGCGCATGGGCTTTCCCGCCGCCGCCGACGTATCACGCGGCATGGATCACTGGATTCTCAACGCCCACCCGGAAGACCGCGCCGGGCTGACTGCCGCCATCCGCAAATGCGTGCTCGAAGGCGGGCCGGAAACGCTTGAATACCGGCGGCAGAGAACCGACGGCGAATGGAAATGGATTCGCACCATCGGCAAAATCGTCGCCTGGGACAAGCAAGGCAAGGCCGCCCGCCTGATCGGCGTCCATACCGACATCACCGAACTCAAGGAAAGCGAGCTGCGCCTCGTCGAATACCAGCAGCAGCTCGAAGCCCAGGTTGCCGAGCGCACCGCCGAGCTGCTCCAGGCCAAGGTCGCGGCGGAAGCGGCCAATATCGCCAAGAGCAGCTTTCTCGCCAACATGAGCCACGAAATCCGCACGCCGCTCAACGCCATCACCGGCATGGCCCACCTGATGCGCCATGAAGGCCTGGCGCCACGGCAGATGGATCGCCTCAACAAACTCGAAAGCGCCGCCCGCCACCTGCTCGAAATCATCAACGCGGTGCTTGATCTATCGAAAATCGAAGCTGGACAATTCAAGCTCGAAAGCCTGCCGATCTACCCGGAAAGCCTGTGCGCCAACGTCATCTCGATGCTCTATGAGCGCGCCGAAGCGAAGAAACTGCGTCTCATCGCCGACATCGGCCCGTTCGCCGACGGCCTCGTCGGCGACCCGACACAATTGCAGCAGGCGCTCCTCAACTATGTCAGCAACGCCATCAAGTTCAGCGAAAACGGCGACATCACCCTGCGCGTGCGCCAGCTCGAAGAAAGCAGCAGCAGCGTCCTGCTCCGCTTTGAAGTCGAAGACTGCGGCATCGGCATCGCGCCGGAAGTGCTGCCCCGCCTGTTCAACGCCTTCCAGCAGGCCGACAACTCGACCACCCGCCAATACGGCGGCACCGGCCTCGGGCTTGCCATCACCCGCCGCATCGCCCTCCTCATGCGGGGCGACGCCGGGGCCACCAGCGTTCTCGGCGAAGGCAGCGTCTTCTGGTTCACCGCCCGCCTGAAAAAAGGTCTCGTCGTCGAACAAAAACCCGCCAGCGTCAGCCAGAGCGACGCAGAACTCCTCGCCAACTGGAGCCACAGCCGCCTCCTGCTGGTCGAAGACGAGCCGATCAACCGCGAAATCGCGCTTGCCATCCTCGAAGAAACCGGCCTCAGCGCCGACATCGCCGAAGACGGCCAGATCGCCATCGACCTCGCCAGCCAGAAGTCATACGACCTCATCATCATGGACATGCAGATGCCGCGCGTAAACGGCCTCGACGCCACGCGGCGCATCCGCACGCTACCCGGCTACGAACACACGCCGATCATCGCCATGACCGCCAACGCCTTTGCCGAAGACCGCGAACGCTGCCTCGAAGCCGGTATGAACGACTTTCTCGCCAAACCCTTCGAGCCGGAAAAACTCTACGCCACGCTTCTGCACTGGCTCAACAGGTGACAGGGTTCAGGAGTCAGGTTTCAGTGTTTTTGCGCAGGCGAAGC
>JAITWU010000373.1 GCA_031285115.1 Azonexus sp.
GGCTACTTCCACAACCGCGACCAACTCTTCACCAGCCTCACTTACCAATTCTGATTTTTACACCGGAGAAACAAGATCATGATGCCAATGAAAAAGTGCGCCATCGCGCTCTCCCTGCTATTCGGCTCAGCCCTCGCCCTGGCTGCCGAACTGCCTGCCGGGACCGTGATTTCCGCCGACAATATCGACAAGATCAAAAACGATACTTTTGAAGGTCACACCATCGCCAGCCTCCTCACCGAGCGCATGGAATGGCGGGTCAAGAACAATGGCTGGAAATTGCCGCTGATCAAATCCCAGGAAATTCCGCTTGACCCGAAATGGGTCAAGGCTTCGCAAGCCAATACCGGCAAAGCGACGATCAACAAGGACACCTGCCAGATCGACGGCTGGGGCGCCGGGCAGCCGTTCCCCAACATCGACGAGAAAGACCCGCAGGCGGGAGAAAAAGTGATCTGGAACTGGCACCTCGGCCAGCTTGCGGGCGATTCAGCCTATGCGCTGGCCAACCAGATACTCATTGATGGCAAGAGCGGCATTCACGCCGAACCGGTATTTGAATACACCCGTTATTCCATGAAAGGCCGCTTGAGCGGCGCCAGCACCATCGAAGGCGATGGCAGTGAACGCGGTCGGCAGATCGTGGCCTTTTTGTCGCCCGCCGACATGAAGGGGTTGGGTACTTTCACCATCACCTACGATTCGGCCAAGATGCCTGACGTCTGGGCCTACATCCCAGCCGTGCGCCGCGTGCGCCGCCTGTCGGGCGGGGCGTGGATGGACCCGGTCGGTTCTTCCGACCAGTTGCAGGACGACCTTGAGATCTTCAATGCCCGTCCGTGCTGGTATACCGGCTACAAACTGCTCGGCAAGCGTTGGGTACTGGCCGTGGCGCACAGCAAATCACCGTGGAACCGCGCTGGCAAGACGGATGAGGAGAAATTCCCCATCCTCGAAAACAAAGCGCCGTTCTGGAACCTCAACAACAACGTGTTCGAGCCGCGCGAAGTCTACATCGTCGAAGCGACGACGCCGAACGAACACCCGTACAGCAAGAAGGTGCTGTACGTCGATACCAAATATCCGCGTGTCTATTACGGCGAAGCCTACAACCGCAAGGGCGAGTTCTGGAAATTCATGGAATTCCACTCCTATCCGGCCAAAGCGGCGGATGGTTTCCGCGACGTGAGAACCTCGACGGGCGCGATCATTGATTTCCAGCGCAACCACGCCACGGTATTCGTCGCCGATGTCGAAACCTGGAAAACCAATTCACCCACCACGAGCGGCAAAGACATCAGCTTGCAGGTTTTACAGGCGGCGGGGCGGTAAGCGGGTGAGCCTCTCGGCCCCCTTTACGCTGGCAGGAGGGGGCCGAGAGGCTTTTACGCCAATACCCGCGATATAGAGCGCCAGCCCTTTTTTGTCTGGTTTTTGCTTGAAGGCCGATTCTCGATAGTTGCTTGTTGCCGCTATCAACCTAAAGCTGGCTGAGTTGGTAACGCGCCAGTTCGTAGTCGGCGGTGTATTCGACCAGCGCGATGGGTGAAAAGCGGTAGCGCTGGCCGTTAATGCTGCATTCCAGTGTTTCTTGCAAATCGAAGCTGTGGGGCGGCAGGATTACTTTGACTTCACCCGGCTGGCCGTGATTTTCGAGGAGTAGCGCCGGCGTACCGATGGCGGCGGGGCGGGCTTCCAGCTCAATCGAAAGCGTTTGACGGGCGATCGTTTCGATGCCGATCCGGGCGAGATCGCTGCTTTCCTGGTGATAGCGGCGGACGATGCCGAGCAGCCAGTTGTCGCCGCCCGCCGGTTGTAGCGCGAGCAGCGCGCCGATGCGCAGCCAGGCAGGGGGTTTGCCTTCGACTAGCGCGCCGAAACCACCGCGGCTGACGTTGTCGACGACCCAGCTTGTCGTCGGCAAACCGGTCGGGCGACCGCCAAACCCTTCGGAAAAAACGACAAATGTATTGACCAGCCCATTGAGCACCGTTACCCGATGTTTGACGCGATGCCGGTCGTGCTGCCGCTGCGGCGGAACCGGCGCCAGATAGGCGACCAGATGGCGTAACACCGGCAATACCCGGCGGTTGTCATACTGGCTGTCAGGATTGATCGCGGCGGGTATTTTGCCGCCTTGCTCAAGGCTGCCCAGCAATTCGCCGATCCGGGTGTGGGCTTCGCCCGGCTGGTAGAAACGCAGCGTCGATGGCGGCGCTTCCGGCATCAAGGCCAGTCGCTGCGGCGGCTGGGCCTCCTGGAGGTCGACCCAATAGACATTGTCCGGATGGGCTTCGGCGGTAAAGACAAAGTTGTTCAGAAAATACTCGATCAGCCGCACGGCCAGTTCGGTTTCCGGCGGCATCAGGCCATCGAGCGAGGCGGCGTGAAAAATCATCGCTTTGGCATATTCGCGGACTGGCGAACTGGGTGCGGCATGTTGCCGCTTTACCGTCCGGCTCGCCACGCCGGCCTGTTCGGCAATTTGCAGGGTTTGGCCGAGACGACGCCAAATTTCATCGTCGGCGCGCAGATGGTGGAAGCACGTCCATTTGAGGACGGCGCCCAGCGCCGCAATGAGCCGGGTACAGAGAGCCGGCAGCGTCGCCTTAACGGTCTCGGCCAACTGACTGCCGCTGGTTTGACTTGGCAGGCAGCGCTCGTAGGTCGCGGCGAGCAGGCTCCAGTAATTGTGGTTGAGCAACCACAAGCGGCTTTCCTCGGCGCGCGACAGGCGCGCCGTATAAAGATAGTCGTGAGACAAGCGGCTCAGACGTTCCGCAACCGCATCTTCAAGCTGCGAGGCCGCCTCGTACAGGCGGCCGGGATTGGGGTTGTCGGCAAGCTGTACCGATTGCAGCCAGCCGACAACCGTCTCGATCGTCTTGAGCGCATTGTCCTGCGGCAGATTGGCGATGGCCTGCCGCAACACCAGAATGTCGGCCAAGAGAATCCCCCCGCCCGGGTTACTTGCCTGACTCCGCACAACACCCTCATCTGGAAAAAATTCAAGCTTCATAGTTTAGCCGCAGATGCGTCTGGCCGATACCGCGAGAGACGGCAAGGCAGAGGTAAAATCTTTTCTTTTATCCGACGGCAGCCCCATGCAGCAATACCTCGACCTCATGCGCCATGTGCTCGAACGTGGCCACGATAAAGCCGACCGCACCGGCACCGGCACGCGCTCGACCTTCGGCTGGCAGATGCGTTTCGATCTGGCGCAGGGTTTTCCGCTGTTGACGACCAAGAAGCTGTGGTGGCGAGATGTGTTCACTGTTGAGAGGATGTTGCCTGCAACCATGACAGCTACAACCAGAACACAACACCACTGGCAGCAACAAGCAGTCCGATCTGCTCTCCTGATG
>JAITWU010000044.1 GCA_031285115.1 Azonexus sp.
GCAGGGCAATCGCATGAATGCTTTTGGACAACAAAACAACTGTTTTTATCCGCTGCAAAAAGCCCATGAGGGAGAAAAAGGGTGTTGTAGGGGCGACTTTTAGACGCCCGCTGGCGGCAGAATGCCGCCCCTACGTCATTCATGCGATTGCCCAGCCCCTCTCCCCAACCCCTCTCCCGCCAGGGGAGATGGGCTTTTACATAACCGCCAGCCCCCGCCCCGGCGGTATATCCGGTGAATCGCCGTGATCGGCAGGGGCGACACAAGTACAATGTCATATAAATTTTTACTTTGTTGAACAGCCATTGATTCGAGGAGTTTTTTCATGCGTCACCCTGTTCCTTTCCGCCTGACCCGATTGGCGATGCTGATTGGCGTCATCGGCGCGTCCGCCGTCGCCAGCCCCGCCTTCGCCCAATGCGCCGTCGGCGCGACGCCGACCACGGCGCCGACCAGCGGCCAGACCGTCACCTGTAGCGGCATTTCCACCGCGCCGGTCAATGCGGCGGCGGGCAGCACGGGGGTCACCATCAACATCGGCTCATCTGCGGCGATCAATGGCGCGCACGACAACACGTTTTCCATCGTGCTCGTCAGCGTGGATAAAGCCAGCGTCATCAACAACTACGGCGACCTGACCTTGAGCGGCGCGGGCGGTTCCTCGGCGCGCGGGGTTGCCATGCTGGGGGTGGGCGATCCGGATCTGGCGGTCAGCAACCGGTTGTACAACTACGGCACGATCAGCACCAGCGGCGCTTACAACACCGGCATGGGCGCTTCGGGCGGCGGCAACGTGTTGTATAACGAACTTGGCGGCATCATCACCACCACCGGGCAATACGCCTACGGCATCGCCTCGGGCTGGACTCCGGGTAACAACATCGAAGGCCCCACCTTCAACACCCTCAATAACGACGGCTTTGTGCAGGTTTCGGGCAGCAACTCACGCGCCGGTTCCATTGTCGGCAGCGACAGCACCCTCAACAATAACGGCACACTGCTCGCCACCGGCAACGGCAGCGTTGGCGTTTATCTCAACGGCACGCGCGACGTGCTCAACAATACCGGGTTGATTCAATCCACCGGCAACAACCTCGCCGCCAGCAACGCCTACGCCGTCAACGTCAACATGGTGGGCGGTACGCTCACCGCCACCATCAACAACAGCGCCAGCGGCAAAATCGTCAGCGCCAACGCCAGCGCCATCAAACTTTCCGGTGGTACGACCATCCTCGAAAACGGCGGGCTGATCGAAGGCGGCGGGGCCACGCCGGTGGCTATCGAAGGCAACACCAACAACAACCTCGATCTCAAGCTGCGCGTCACCTCGCAAATCATCGGCGACGTCATCGGCGGCGGCGGAACCAACACCCTTACCCTGCTCGCGCAGGATGCCACGCCCCTTACCGGCGTCGTCAACAACGCTTTCATCAATTTCAAAACCCTCACCGTCGGCGATGCAGTGAATACCGCCAACTGGAACTGGCAGGGCAGCGGCGTGTTTGCCGACGCCATCACCGTGCAAAACGGCGCGAAGTTGTCGCTGCAAGGCAGCGGCACACTGGGCGCGCCCATCGTGACCGTGCAGGGTAACGGCACGTTTGAATTGGGCGGGCTGGCGCTGGTCAACGGCGTTTTGAAATTGCAGGCGGCGGGCGCGCTGGCTGCCGGGACGGTCGTCAATCTCGCGGACGCGGGCAGCACTTTGCTGTTCAACCACACCGCCAGCAACGCCAGTCCTTACCAGTTCACCAACACCATCGGCGGCGCTGGCAAGGTCGTCGTCCAAAGCGGCACAACCTCGCTAGGCGCGAACAACGGCTACAGCGGCGGCACCTATCTCAACGGCGGCGTGTTGCAGGTGAGTTCCGACAACAACCTCGGCGATGCAACGGGCGGCCTGATCTTCAATGGCGGCACGCTCAACAACACGGCGAACGTGACCCTTGCCGACACTCGCGTCATCACGCTCAACAGCGGCGGCGGCACGTTCGACACCAACACCGGAACCACTTTGACGATCAACAACCTCAACAACGGCAACGGCATCATCGGTAGCGGTGGCCTTACCAAAACCGGCGGCGGCACGTTGCAATTGAGCACGAGCAACAGCTACACCGGCGGCACCACGATCAATGCGGGTGTGTTGAACGCGAGCGCTTCAGGCGCTCTCGGCTCAGGTGCGCTTACCGTCAATACGGGCGGTACGCTCAATCTCGGCAGCAACACGCAAGCCGTCAGTTCGCTTTCCGGCACGGGCGGCAGCATCACCGGCGGCGGTGCTGGTTTGGCTGTCAACCAATCCACCAACACCACTTGGGCGGGCACGTTCAATCTCGGCATCGGCAGCCTATTGACAAAAGACGGAATCGGTACGCTCACGCTCACCGGCGCGGGCAGCTCCGTGTACAACGTCGGCATCAATGACGGCACATTGGCCTTTGAGCAAAGCGGCGCGTTTACGGTGAGTAACAACTACACTGCCGCTGACGGAACCACCACCGTTATTGGCCCGAACGCAAACCTTGCGGTGACCCAGCTCTTCGACATCGGCAACAGCACACTCAACGTCACCATCGGCGGCAACAGCAGCGCCACCGCCGCCGTCACCGCGAACAAAGCGACTATCACCGGCGCCAACCTCAACATTTCCGGCTACAACGGCGATACGTTCCGGGTGATTGAAACCACCGACCCCAACGGCGTCACCGGCATCTTCGCCAATACTTTTATCGGCGGCGCAACAGCAGCCACGGTGGATTACCTGTTGGTGCAGGCCACTTACACCGCCAACGCGGTGGATGTGGCACTCGGCCTGTCATGGCTCAACGCCGACACCACCCAAGCCCACGGCACTTTCACGCTGTCGGCGCAGGGTGAATCGTTTGATGTGGGCGCGGTGTTGACCAACCGCTCCGGCGAGTCTTTCTCCTACGACCATCTCGTCACCGGCGTTTGGGACGGCAACACGCTCACCAAAAACGGCTTCGGCACGCTGATCCTTTCCGCCGACAACACCTACACCGGTAACACCCTCATCAACGGCGGCACGCTGCAAATCGGCAACGGCGGCGCGACGGGTTCGATTGATGCCGCCTCCGACGTGGTCATGTCCAATGACAGCGCGCTGGCCTTCAACCGCTCCGATACCGCCTTGATCGTCGGCAATCACATCACTGGCGACGGCAAAGTCGAGCAGATCGGCAGCGGCAAGACCACGCTGACCAACAGCAACGATTACACCGGCGGCACCTCCGTGCTCAACGGAACCCTGCAACTGGGCGTGGATGGCGGTGCGGCGGGCAGCATCACCGGCGCGGTGACGGTGGATGGCGGCGGCAGCGGCAGCTTGTTCCGCATCGAGAACAGCGACACCAGCGGCATCAGCACCATCGACAACAGCAATCGTGGCATCACGCAATTTGCCACCGGCCAGAATGCGGACGACATCGGCATCACCAACAGCAATTTAGGCATCACCTGGTTTAGCGGCAACAGCACCGCGGGCAACACCAGCACCAACGCCTATGCCACCATCAACAACCTCGGCAACGGCGTTACCTTCGGCGCTACGTTTTTTGACGACACCAGCAGCGCGGTTTCCGCCACCATCAACAATGACGGCGGCGGCGTGACCTTTTTCGGCACCAATCCGTTCAACCCCGACGCTAGCGGAACCCTCAACAGCACGGCGAGCGCGGGCAGCGCCACCATCACCAACAGCAACGGCGGCGGTGTGTATTTCACCGCCAAAAGCAACGCGGGCAACGCCACTATCACTAACGACAGCGGCGGCCTCGCCCAGTTCACCACCGACAGCAGCGCCGCTGATGCGACCATCACTAACAACGACGGTGGCCGCACCGATTTCTTCGGCAACAGTACGGCGGGCAACGCAACCATCACCAACCAAAGCGGCGGTGAAACGGATTTCTTCGGCAACAGCCGCGGCGGTAACGCGAGCATCACCAACGAAGGCGGACGCACCTATTTCGTCGGCAACGCCGACCCCGTCAATGCCGCGCTCAAAAATGACGGCACGGGCAGCGCGTTCGATTTTTCGGGCACCACGGGCGCTGCGGGCAACAACAAAATCAGCGCCGGTTCCATCGAAGGCGATGGCCGCTTCTTGCTCGGCAGCAACCAGTTGACCGTGGGTAGTAATGGCTTGGATACCGCCGTCAGCGGCGTCATCAGCGACGGCGGTTACAACGGCGGCACGGGCGGCAGCCTGGTGAAAATCGGCACGGGTACGTTGACGCTTTCCGGCTCCAACACCTACAGCGGCGGGACGACGATCAGCGACGGCAAAATCATCGGCACGGCGACGAGCTTCGGCTCTGGCGCAATCGCCAACAATGCCGCGCTGGAAATCGCGCAGCCGACCGACGCGGCATTTGCCAATGATTTGAGCGGCGCGGGCACGTTTACCAAGAGCGGCGCGGGCACGCTTTATTACTTGGGTGACGGCAGCACATTCACTGGCGCGACCACGGTGGCGGCAGGCGCGTTGATGGTGTTGAACGGCGATGCTACGCCGACGACGCTCAATTCCATTATCACCGTCAATTCCAACGCGACGATGGGCGGCGACGGCACGATAGGCGGCTTGCACGCGCTGGGCGGCAGCACCATCGTCCCCGGCAACGGCATCGGCACGCTGAATGTGAACGGCAATGTGACTTTCGAGATCGGCTCGATTTTTGCGGTGGAGCTGAACCCCACGCAGGGCGATTTGCTGCATTCAACCGGCACGACCACCATCAACGGCGGCACGGTGAAGGTGCTCGCGGGTTCGGGCAATTACGCGGCGAATAAGGATTACACCATCATCACGGCGGATGGCGGCAGAGGCGGCGTGGGTTTCGCCGATGTGACCACCAACCTCGCTTATCTCAAACCGACCTTGACCTATCCCGGCACCACCGACGTGGTGCTGACGATGACGCGCAACGACCGCAGCTTTGGCGGCGACGGCACGCCCAACCAGCGCGCTGCGGGCGCGGGCGTCGAGAGCGTGGGCAGCGGCGTGATTTACGATGCGATCACCAACCTCACCGCCGATCAGGCGCTCGCCGCCTTCGATCAGCTCTCCGGCGAAATCCACGCTTCCCTGCAAACGGCCATGCTCGAAGACAGCCGTTTCATCCGTGAAGCCGCCATCAACCGGCTGGGCGCGGCCAATCAGCGGGACAGCGGCGTCTGGGTGCGGGCTTTCGGCTCCTGGGGCAAGTGGGATGGCGATGGCAACGCCGCCGGACTCGACCGCGCCATCGGCGGCCTGTTCGTTGGCGCTGACGCTCTCGTGACCGGCAATGTCCGCCTCGGCGCGGTCGCCGGTTACAGCCGCGCCGGCATTGATGTCGATAACCGCCGTTCGACGGCTACCCGCGATGATTACCATCTCGGCGTCTATGGCGGGGCAACGTGGGGAGATTGGTCGTGGCGCTCCGGCGCGGCTTATACGTGGCACGATTTTTCGACCACTCGCCGGGTCGCTTTCCCCGGTTTTGCCGACCGGCTCAAAGCCGATTACCACGCCGCCACGGCGCAGGTTTTCGGCGAATTGGGGCTGGCCGTTCAGGCGGGCAATTTCCGCCTCGAACCGTTTGCCAATCTCGCTTACGTGAACCTGCGCGCCAACGGCTTTAGCGAGCGCGGCGGCGCGGCGGCATTGACGGCTAGGGCAAACAGCGAAGACATGACTTTTTCGACCCTCGGCGTGCACGCCGCCAGCGATTTGCCCATCGGCAACATCAACGCCCGCTTCAAAGGCACGCTCGGCTGGCGTCACGCCTTGAATGGCGTCACCCCTGACGCGACCTTGCGCTTTGCGGGCGGCTCGGCGTTTTCGATTGCTGGCGTACCGATTGAGCGCAACGCGGCGGTGCTCGACATCGGCCTCGATTTCGCCCTGAGCAAAACCGCCACCGTCGGCGTTGCCTACAACGGCCAGTTCGGCTCCGGCGCGCGCGACCAGAGTGTGCAGGTCAATGTTGCGGTAAGTTTTTGAGCGGGCAGGGGCAGGCTTTTCGCCTGCCGGGGCGGCGTGATTTATGGCTGTAACAATAGATAACCAGACACTTTGATGATGGATTTTTAGTTGCCCAAGCCCAAGGTTTGCCGATCCTCCCCATTCGCAGAATGGGGAGGGGGACCGCCCGCGTAGCGGGTGGTGGAGGGGTTGGCGGCGGAAGTTGGTAAGTGATTTACCCCTCCACCATGCTGCGCATGGTCCCCCTCCCCATTGCTGCGCAACAGGGAGGATCAAAATCCTCGCCTCGATTGGCGCGGAGAGGCGTTATTCCATTTCCAGATCAAACGATTACTTTGTCGACTTCGCTTGCCGTGCAATAGCACTGTCTGCGCTTCGTCTTCGCGTACTCGCTTGATCTGAAAATGGAATTATTTGCAACCGCTATAATCCCGCCCTTCCATTTGCAGGAATTCGCCGATGAAATGGCTTTTACCCCTTCTTTTGCCGCTTTTCATGCTGGCCGCCAGTCCCGCCGTTCAGGCTTCGGCGGCTGATCAGGTTGCCGTGCCGGTTGGCGGGCGGCTGACCGAGGCGACCTTGTACGGCTTGCCCGGCGTGGCCAATAAAAAGCTCTCCAGCTATCGCGGCAAGCCGCTCATCATCAATGTCTGGGCCAGTTGGTGCAGCCCCTGCCGTCAGGAGATGGCTTCGCTCAGTCGTCTCGCCAAACGCTTTCACGGCAAGGAATTCAATGTGATTGGCGTGTCGACCGATGACCGCATTGATGACGCCGATTATTTCGTCAAACGCGCCAAACTCGGTTTTCCCGCTTACCTGGATAGCCGCGATTTCTATAACGAGGGCATGGTCGGCGCCAAAAGCATTCCGCTGACGGTGCTGGTTTCCGCCGATGGCAAGGTGCTGAAAAAGGTTTCCGGCGCGCTGGAGTGGGATGATGCCGAAGTCGTCAAAACGATTGGCGAGACGTTCGGTATGAAGCTGCGTTGATGTCGGCCTACGGCTGACGCGGCAAGACCAGCCGCGCGATCAGGCCGCCGCCGGGATTGGGCAAAAGGTCGAGGCGGCCACCATGCAGGCGGGCGATGCGGTCGACGATGGCAAGGCCGAGGCCGGTGCCGCCGGGGCCGCTGCGGGCGGTGTCGAGGCGGGTGAAGGGGCGTTTGAGGCGTTCGCTTTCGGCGGCGGGGATGCCGGGGCCGTGGTCGATCAGGTCGATGTGGATTGCGTCGCCGCTGACCGTGGCGGAGAGCCGGATTTCGCCGTCGCCGCCGTGTTTGCTGGCGTTGTCGATGAGATTGGCGATGGCGCGGGTGAGCGCCTTGGGCCGCAGTTCGAGCGGCGGCAGGGCGGGGATTTGCAGTTGCAGCGGGCAGCCGGTGGCGCTTTTGCGGGCGGCGATGTCTTTGAGCAGCGCCGTCAGGTCGGCGCTGATGGCGGCTTCGCCGGATTCGTCGCGGGCGTAGTCCATGAATTGCGAAATGATCGCTTCCATTTCGGCAATATCGGCAATGACGCCCTGGCGGGCGGCGTCGTCGCCGATGCTCATTTCGGCTTCGAGGCGCAGCCGCGTGAGCGGCGTGCGCAGGTCGTGCGAAATACCGGCCAGCACTTCGGAGCGGTCTTTTTCGTGGCGTTCGAGGCTGCTCGCCATAGCGTTGAAGGCGCTGGCCAGACGGCGGATTTCCGTCGCCCCGGCTTCAGCCAGCGGCGGCGGCCTCCGGCCCCGGCCAACGACTTCGGCGGCGGCGGCCATCGCCCGTAGCGGACGGCTGATGTGCGAGGCGATCAGCCAGGCGACGATGAGCGCCAGATCGACGGCCAGCAAGCCCCACAGCAGGAGATGCCCGGCAACGTTGCGGGCGGCTTTTTCGCTCGGCAGGATGAGCCAGAGCTGGTCGTTGGCGTTGTTGTGCTCGCTCTCGCCGTCGAGGTGAAAGCTGATCCAGAAACCCGGTTGACTATTGACGGCGGCGGCGATGCGCGTCTGCGGCCCAAGCCGCTCCCGCAATTGCTGCTGGAGCAGGTTGAGAAAGCGGGAGTCGGGCAGGGGGTCGAGGCGGTCGTCGGCTTCCAGCGGCCAGAGACGGACGCCTTCGCGCGAGCTGAGTTCTTCAAACAGATCAATCCGCCGCTCGGGTGCGGCGGCAAGCAGCGAGGCGCGCACCAGATTGACGGTCGAAGCCATCATTTGCGCCACCTCACGGGCGCGCGGTTCGGCGTCGAGGTAGCGAAAAAGGCCGATCCAGGTGGCCGTGGTAATCAGGATGAGCAGCGCCAGCAGGAGAAAAGTGCGCGCCAGCAGCGAGCGCGGCATCATGCTTCGCGGTTGTCGGCGTCGGGGATGAAGACGTAGCCAAAGCCCCAGACGGTTTGCAGATAGCGCGGCTGGGCCGGGTCGCTTTCGATCAGCTTGCGCAGGCGGGAAATCTGCACGTCGATGGCGCGGTCGAACGGCCCTTGCTCGCGGCCACGGGCCAAGGTCATCAATTTGTCGCGCGACAGCGGCTGGCTCGGGTGTTGCAGCAACACTTTGAGCACGGCGAATTCGCCGGTGGTCAAGGGCTGCGGCTCGCCATCGCGGCGCAGGGTGCGGGTCAGCAGATTGATTTCGATATTGCCGAAATGGACGATTGCGGCGTCGTCCGTCGGCGCGCCGGGCGGTTTCTGCTCCTGACGGCGCAGCACGGCATGGATGCGGGCGAGCAGTTCGCGCGGGTTGAAGGGTTTGGGCAGGTAATCGTCAGCGCCCATTTCGAGGCCGAGGATGCGGTCGACGTCGTCGCCCTTGGCCGTCAACATGATGATCGGCACGCGGTCGCCAGCGCCGCGCAGACGGCGGCAGATCGAGAGGCCATCTTCGCCGGGCAGCATGAGATCGAGGACGATGAGGTGGAAATGTTCGCGGCTGCGCAGCTTGTCCATCTGCTTGCCATCGGCGACAGCCTTGACGGCAAAGCCCTGTTCGCCGAGGTAGCGGGTCAGCAGTTCGCGCAGACGAACGTCATCATCAACAACGAGCAGGTTTTGTACAGGTGGGTTCATACCGCAAGGGTAAGGGAAGAGCGCGCCGGAACGCTACAGTAAATGGTAACAATCAATTTCCGCCGGATGATGCCGTTGGCGAAATTTGGCATGATCGTCCCTGTTAAGGGAAATTTAATCTTGCTCGCCATAATTCGGCTGGCATAAAACAACCGCCGGTGGTCAATGTGGCAAACGATGTAACCGCAGTTTCGACGCAAAATCCAGGCCGAGGCTTCTTTTTGAGCGATGCCCTTTTTTTGGGGTTGCTGGCGCTCTGGCTGGGATTTTTGAGTTGGCTGCGGCCGCTTTCCCTGCCCGACGAAGGCCGCTATCCGGGCGTCGCCTGGGAGATGCTGCGTAGCAGCGAGTGGGCGACGCCGCTCTTGAACGGCCTGCCGTATTTTCACAAACCACCGCTGTTTTACTGGCTGGATATGCTGTCCATCCAGTTGTTCGGCATGAATGAGTGGACGGCGCGGCTGCCTTCGCTCCTCGCGGCGTGGCTGGCGCTCGCCGGGCTGCATGTTTTTGTCGGCGCGTATTTTGACCGGCGGACGGCTTGTGTGACGACGCTCATGCTGGCGACGACGCCGCTCTTTTTCGGCGCGGCGCAATACGCGGATATGAATATGCTGGTGGCGGCGATGATCGCGCTGTGCCTTCTCGCCGCTGCCGATACCGTGTTGCGCCGGGCGGACGGTCGCCCTTACCGCGCCATGTCGCTGGCGGCGGCGGCTTTTGCGGCGCTGGCGGTGCTCGCCAAGGGTTTGATCGGCATTGCGCTGCCCGGCTTGATTCTGCTCCTGTGGCTGATGGCCCGCCGCGATGGGCGGGGTTTTCTGGCGCTGGTCTGGCCACCGGCGCTGGCGGTGTTTGCGAGCATCGTTCTGCCGTGGTTTGTGCTGATGCAGATGCGTTATCCGGGGTTTTTCCATTATTTTTTTGTTTATCAGCACTTCGAGCGATTTTCCGGCGGCGGCTTCAACAATGTGATGCCTTTCTGGTTTTTCGCGCTGGTGCTGCTGGTCGGCTGTCTGCCGTGGTCGCTGTGGGGCTGGCGACTGGCGGGCCGGGCCTTCTGGCGCGCCGAAGACCCGCGCAAGCTGCGTCTGCTGATGGGCTGGTGGGCGGCGGTGGTGCTGGTGTTCTTTTCGCTGCCGTCCTCCAAACTGGTGGGCTACATCCTGCCGGCGCTGATTCCACTGGTGTTTTTGCTGGCTCAGGCGCTGTTGCAGCGGGTTGGCGGGGACGGTTTTTCATGGTCGGCAAAACATAACCGTTGGGCGGTGATTGGCTTGGCCTCGGCGGCGGTGATTTGTCTCATCGTGGCGCTGGTCGCGGCATTCGCTCCGCAACGCAGCAACAAGGCGCTGGCTTTGGGCCTGCGTGATCAACTGGTCAAGGGCGACACGCTGGTGGCGCTCTCTGGCTATCCTTTTGATCTGCCTTTTTACGCGCGCTACAGCGAGCCGCTGTGGGTGGTCGATGATTGGGAAAACCGTCAGGCCATCCTCCGGGAAGATTCCTGGCGCAAGGAACTCTACGATGCCGGTGAGTTTGACCCGACAGCGGCCCGCGAAACCCTGCTGACGCCATCGGCCTTGTCGCAGCGCCTGTGCGCCGCGCCGTCCGGCACCCGTTTCTGGTTCTGGAAGGCGCTCAGAGACAAGGAGCAGACGCCGCCGCGCTGGCTCGATGGCTTGCCACCCATATTCTCGGATGGTCATGGCGGCATCTGGCGCATCGAGGTCAGCGCGGCATTCAAGGAGCGCCTTTGCCGGGCCGCGCCTGACGCTGCAATACACTGATTTTTATGGAATCCATGAATACCGATCCCCGCGAATCCGGCGTTGATCCGCTTGTCTGCGGCATTGTCAGTTGCATCATTCCCGCCCTGAACGAGCACGACAATCTTGCCGTGCTCCTGCCGCAGTTGTGCACGCTGCTCGAAAAATGCTGCGCTGGCTGGGAAATCATCGTCATCGACGATGGCAGTAGCGATGGCACGCCGGAATTGATGACGCACTGGACACTCACCGAAGGTGTGCGCTACGTGCAACTCTCGCGTAATTTCGGCAAGGAAGCGGCGATTGCCGCTGGTCTCGAAGCTGCCCAGGGCGACGCGGTGATCTGTCTCGACGCCGACATGCAGCACCCGCTGGCGCTGATCCCCCAAATGCTCGCGCGCTGGCAGGCAGGCGTCGAGATGGTCTATGCCGTGCGTAGCGACCGCCGCGATGAAAGCTGGGTCAAGCGTCTCGGAACCCGGTTGTTCTACCGCCTGCTGGCTGGCGCGCACGGCGTCCGGGTGCCGCCGCACGCCGGTGATTTCCGCCTCATGGATCGCCGGGTGGTCGACGCCCTGCTGGCGTTGCCCGAGCGCACCCGCTTCATGAAAGGGCTGTACGCCTGGGTCGGCTTTAACGCCGAGGCTGTGCCTTACGTGCCGGAAGAGCGCCGCCACGGCGTCAGCCATTATCGGTTTTTCAAGCTGCTCGGCCTTGCGCTGGCGGGGGTGACGGCTTTCACCACCTGGCCGCTGCGCGTCGTCGGGTTGGCGGGGATATTGCTCGCCTTCCTGTCTTTTCTCTACGGCGTCTATCTGGTCGGCGATTATCTGCTCGATGGCAATCCGGCTTCAGGCTGGACGACCATCGTCACGACGCTGCTGTTCTTTGCGGGGGTCAATCTCATTTCGCTTGGCATGATCGGCGAATACATTGGCCGTATTTTCGATGAAGTCAAAGGCCGTCCGCTGTTCGTCATCCGCCGCCAGCTTGGCCGGAGCCGCCAGCCGCAGAACGGTTCAGATTGACGGAAGGCGAAAGGCCCACAGGCGGCTGGCAAAAAAAGTCAGCACGGCGATGGCGACGAGGACGATGGCGAGCAGCAGGTCATAAGGCAGGGCCGAGACACGCAACAGCAAGATGTACGCTATTTCGTTGATGGCAAAACCGAGCACGGAAATGAGATAGAAGCGCCAGGCCGCCTGCCACCATGACGCGCCAGCGCGACGGAAGGTGAGAAAGTAATGCCCGCAAAAGGAAACGACGAAAGCCACCAGCCAGCCGCCGATATTGGCGTTGGCTGGCGCTGCGCCAAGGCTGGAGACGAGCGCGACGACAAC
>JAITWU010000266.1 GCA_031285115.1 Azonexus sp.
CTAAAAGTCGCCCCTACAACACCCTTTTTCTCCCTCATGGGCTTTTTGCAGCGGATAAAAACAGTTGTTTTGTTGTCCAAAAGCATTCATGCGATTGCCCTGCCTTCCCCGGATGGTTCGCCCTGCATGGCTCGCCGTTGCCCAAGCCCAAGGTTTTAAGGTCCTCCCCATTCTGCGAATGGGGAGGGGGACCGCCCGCGTAGCGGGTGGTGGAGGGGTTGGCGGCGGAGGTTAAAGTAATTTACCCCTCCACCATGCTGCGCATGGTCCCCGGTCCAGTGCTCGCCCTGCATGGCTCGCCCGCTCGGGCGGCAAGAAAGCAGTGCTTTCTCGAAACCCCGCCTTCGCCCCCGTTGCTGCGCAACAGGGAGGATCGGGGCCGTTGCCGCGATTGGCTGACATACTTGGCCGACATGCGGCGGCCCGCCATAAAAAAACGGGCGTAGCGCCCGTTTTTGCCCGGCTTTACCATCGTTTGTTGAGGCCGATATTGGCGAATCTGCTTGAATAGCCGCCGTCAAAGCTCTTCTGTACGCCAGCCCAGGCCGAGATGGTGAGGTCTTTTTGCAGTTGGCCCTCGATGCCGATTTTGAGTTCACCCCGGTTGACGGCGAGGTCGTCTTTCACTGTGACATCGTCGAAAGCCATGCGCTGCGAGTCCGGGCCGCGCCACCAGTTGAGTTCGGCGTAAGGACGCAGACGGGCTTTGGCGGCGTCGGCGCGGACGATTTCGCCATAGAGCCGCAGGCCGAGGCGGGTGGTGAGCATGTTGTCGTCCATGTTGGCGACGACGGTCTGGCCCTTTTCCCGGTGGTTACCGGCGCGGTAGGCGGAGGCGATGATCTGCGCCTGCGGGACGAGAACGGCGCGGTTGCCGTCGTCGTCCTGATGCAGGAGAAAGCCGTAACCGGCTTCGAGCGAGGCCGCCCGGAGGGTCGAACGGTAGTTTTCGCGCGGCAGGCCAGCGCCTTCGACACGGTTTTTGAAGCGCCCGCCGATGAGCCAGGCGTCGGCATAGGCGCCAAGCTGGGTGTCGTGGTCGTACCACGTGGCGTAAACGCCAAGGCTGACGCCGTCGTTACTCTGGCGGGCGCGCTGGCCTTCGGCCCGGCTGGCGGCGGTCGAGGCTGTGCCTGCGTTGTAGACGACCATGCCCATGAGGCCGAGGCGCAGGCTGCCGGGTTCCTGCTGGTCTTTTTTGTCGCCCTGCCAGTGCAGCACGTCGCCGCCCAGATGGAGCAGGGTGCTGTGGTCTTTGAGGCGGAAGTTGCCGGTGTCGCGTCGCGTTTCGTCGAGTTTGAGGCGGACGAAGACATGCGCTTCCTGATTGCTTGCGCCATCGGGGCTTTGCCCTTGATGCTGGCGGTCGCGCAGGGTATGCCATTGCGAGGCGATGGCGGCATAGCGGTTGTCGAGGTAAGCGCCGACTTCCGGGCGGTAGCCCTGGCCTTCACCGGCGCTGCTGGCAGGCGCAACGAGATACCAGTCTTCGGCGTCGCCGCCGACGCCGCCGCGCACCAGTTCGTAGTCGTAAGCGCCCGCCGCAATAATGCCGCGACCGACGCTGCGATAGCCCGCCGATTGCGGGGAGATCGTAAAGGTGTTGGCGGTGGCCGGGTTGTCGGCGCTGGCGTCAATATCGACCAGCTTGATGCCGACTGCGGTCAGAGCGCCTTCGCCGTTATTGCTGGCGCTCCATTTCTGGATGTTGAGACGGGTCGCGCCGCTGGCGTCGCCCATGATTTTGAGGGTGTCGTGCAGGGAAGCGTCGTCTTTCCATTCGGTGCGCAGCACGACCGTACCGTTATTGCCAACGTAGTTGCCAGCAACGGTGAGGGTCACGCCTGCCGCCGATGAATCCGGCTCGCGGGCGATGATGACCGTGCCGCCATTGGTCAGCGCGGCGATGGTCTGATCGTGACCATTGGCGTCGAGAATGCCGTTGGCGTTTACGGTCACGGCGGAATCGGGGCTGAAGACATTCGCCGCGTCGGCGCGCACCGCGCCGCTGTTGATGATGGTCGGGCCGACATAGGTTTGCGGCAGATCGAAGACCACCGTGCCGGGGCCGTTCTGGATGACCGCGCCGGAACCGGCAATATTGAGGGCGGTGACAGCGTATTCGCCGCTCTGGTTGAAGACCAGTTTGCCCGCGTTATCCACATCGCCAACAATGCTCCCGGTGGCGACGCCGTCGCCCAGTTGCAGCGTGCCGTTCGGGTCGATCGTCGTGCCGCCGGTATAGGTGTTGTCGCCGGTGAGGATGGTCGTCCCCTGGGCGACAACCACCTCGCCGTCGCCGTGAATCGTCCCGGCGAAGGTATCAGCCACGCCGTCGGTGTCTTTGAGCGTCAGCTTGTTGCTGTCGAGAACGATTTTGCTGGAGGAGTCGCCCCCTTGCAGATTCTGCACGGTCTGATCGTAGCCTTTGGTATCGAAGGTCGTATCGGCCAGCAAAATCAGGCTGCGCGATGTGTCGATGACATCAACGGCCCCGGCGGCCAGCGTGCCGCTGGAAACCGTGGTCGTGCCAGTCCAGGTGTTGCCGCTGTTGCTGATGACGATGGTGTCGGCAGCCTTGATGTCGAGATTGCCGAGGCCGGTGACTTTGGCCGAGAGGGTGTTGTCCGCGCCCGTCGCGCCGGCGTCTTCGGTCAAAATCAGGGTCTGGCCTGAGACCAGATCAATCACGGTCACCCCCCAGGCGACGTAGAGGCCGTTATTGGCCGTGCCGTCATTGGCCGTCAGGTCGTAGCCGTAGGTCAAGGTCGCTACCTTGTTGGGGTTTGCACCCTGGAACAGATCGACCGAGCCGCTGACGCTGGAAATGTCATTGCCATCCTGATCCATCGCAATCAGGCTGGCGGCGGCGCTGGCGTGGTCGACCGTGGTCGCGGCGATCAATTGCGTCAATATCAGCGAGCCATCCTGCTTTAACAGATTGACGCCGGTCAGCGCATCAGGCTCCGGCGCTTTGTACTGAGTCGGCAGGGTAATGCCGACAAAACCGCCGCCCGCAGCAAAGTCGAGCACATCGACAGTGACCAGATTGGTCGCTTGCGGCGTCATGTCAGGAACAACCGCGCCAGCGCCAAAGAGCAGCGCGCCGCCGTCAAAGGTCAGGCCGTGGATGCCGCTTTGCGGCGTCGCGCCCACCGTCGTCACGTTACCCGCGCCGAGTTCGAGCGTCGCATTGTCGAGGGCGGCGGTATTGTCGCCGCTCAGGGC
>JAITWU010000314.1 GCA_031285115.1 Azonexus sp.
CCCGACACCCTCTCCCTCATTCCCTCTCCCGCAAGCGGGAGAGGGACGATCGGTTCGTGCTCACGGCAGGGAGCAGGAACCGTTTGTGCTGTGCATGACTAAACAAAAACCGCTCTAAAACAATCCCGGAATAAAGCGCCGCACACGCTGCATGTAATCAGCGCAAGGAGCGCCGAACCAGGCGAAACATTGACATTCGGGGTCAATGCGCCGCTTCCCAGTTGGCCCCGACGCCGACTTCGACGCCCAGCGGCACGGCCAGTTCGGCGACCTGGGTCATGAGGCGCGGCAGGTGCTCGCGGATTTCGGCCAGTTCATTGCCCGGCGCTTCGAGGAGCAGTTCGTCATGGACTTGCAGGACGAGGCGGGATTGGCGTTTTGCGCTTTCCAGCCAGTTTTGCACGGCGATCATGGCGAGTTTGATGAGGTCGGCGGCGGTGCCTTGCATCGGCGCGTTGATGGCGGCGCGTTCAGATGCTTGCCGGTAGTTGCCCTTGTTGGCGTTGATGTCGCGGAACCACAGGCGGCGGCCAAAAACGGTTTCGACATAGCCTTTTTGCCGCGCCGTTTCGCGGGCGTCTTCCATGTAGCGGGCGACGCCGGGGTAGCGGGCGAAATAGCGGTCGATGTAGGTTTGCGCCGCGCTGCGTTCGAGGCCGAGCTGGCGGGCGAGGCCGAAGGCGCTCATGCCGTAGATGAGGCCGAAGTTGATGGTTTTGGCGACGCGCCGCTGGTCGGGGCTGACTTCGAGTGGCGTGATGGCGAAAATTTCGGCGGCGGTGGCGCGGTGTACGTCTTCGCCTTGGGCAAAGGCGTCGAGCAGGCGCGCGTCGCCCGAGAGATGGGCCATGATGCGCAGTTCGATCTGCGAGTAATCCGCCGAAACGATGCTGGCGCCGGGCGGGGCGATGAAGGCGGCGCGGATTTGCCGCCCTTCTTCGCTGCGCACGGGGATGTTTTGCAGATTGGGGTCGCTGGAGGCAAGCCGCCCGGTGGCGACGGAGGCTTGCGAGAAATGCGTGTGCACGCGCCCGGTTTCGCGCTTGACCATGCGCGGCAGTTTGTCGGTGTAGGTGCCTTTGAGTTTGGCGAGGCTCCGGTGTTCGAGCAGCAGTTTGGGCAGCGGGTAGTCGAGCGCCAGTTCGCTCAAGACTTCTTCATCGGTCGAGGGCGTGCCGGATGGCGTTTTTTTCTTGACCGGCAAGCCGTGGCGGGTAAACAGGATTTCCGCCAGTTGCTTGGGCGAAGCGAGGTTGAAGGGCTGCCCGGCGAGTTCGTAGGCTTCGGTTTCCAGCGCCATGATCTTCTGGCCCATGACGTGGCTTTGTTTGGCGAGCACGGCGGCGTCGATCAGGATGCCGTTGCGCTCGATCTGCCAGATGACTTGCCGCACCGGCATTTCGATGTCGCGGTAGAGCCGGGCGAGGCCGGGTTCATGGGCAAAGCACGGGAACAGGGCGCGATGGACGCGCAAGGTGACATCGGCGTCTTCCGCCGCGTAAGTGGCGGCGCGTTCGATGTCGATCTGGTCGAAGCCGATCTGCTTGGCGCCCTTGCCGCACAGGTCTTCGTAGGCGATGGTGTCAAGCCCCAGGTGGCGGCTGCATAGCTGGCCGAGGTCGTGGCCTTTGTCCGATTCAATGACGTAGCTTTGCAGCAGGGTGTCGTGGGCGATGCCAGCGAGCCGGATGCCGTGGTTGGCGAAAACGTGCTGGTCGAACTTGGCGTTTTGCAGGACTTTCGGCTTTCCGGCGTCTTCCAGCCACGGCTTCAGGCGGGCGAGCACGGCCTCCACCGGCAATTGATCGGCAACGCCGGGGGCGGTGTGGGCGAGCGGGATGTAACAGGCAGCGCCCGGTTCAATCGAAAGCGAGATGCCGACAATGCGGGCGGCAAAGGCGTCGAGGGCGGTGGTTTCGGTGTCGAGCGCGGTGAGTTCGGCGGCGTCGATGGTTGCCAGCCAGCGTTCGAGCGCGGCCCAGTCGAGGATGGTTTCGTAATGGATGGCATCCGGCGCTGCTGCCAAAGCCCCCGCGTCCGCCGGAAAAAGCCCCTCGCCCCCCTGGGGAGAGGGATTGGGGAGAGGGGCAGCGCCCTTCCCCCCGGCATCTCTCCCCGCAGGGGAGAGGGGAGGATTGAGGCCGTCGAGTTCATTCAACCAGTTCCGAAACTGGTAGCGCGTAAAAAAGCCGCGCAAGGCGTCGGTATCGGGCGGCGCGGCAGTCAAACCCGCAGGCTCAGGCAAATCCGGCAAATCGCAAACCACCGTCACCAGCTTTTTACCGAGCGGCAAAAAGCTCAAATGGTCGCGCAGATTCTGACCGACCGCGCCGCTGATTTCCCCGGCGCGGGCGATGATAGCTTCCAGCGAGCCGTACTGGTTCAGCCATTTGACGGCGGTCCTCGGCCCGCATTTGGCGACGCCCGGCACGCCATCGACCGTATCGCCAACCAGCGCGAGGTAATCGACCATCTTCTCCGGCGGCACGCCGAATTTTTGCGTCACGCCCGCCGCGTCGAGCAGTTCATTGCTCATGGTGTTGTACCAGCGCACGCGCGGCCCGACCAGTTGGGTCAAATCCTTGTCGCCTGTTGAAATCAGCGTCTCGATCCCGGCTGCGTCAGCCTGCCGGGCGAGGGTGCCGAT
>JAITWU010000391.1 GCA_031285115.1 Azonexus sp.
GATTCAAGCAATACACCAAAAAATTTTCCCCTGCGCCAAGCCAACGCCTGCCAACGCCCGCTTTTCCCAGCCCCGGCCAGTCTGGCGGCGATTCCGGCAGGCGTCAAACCGGATGCCCGAAGGCCGGGTGAGCAGGCGTGTTGCTTGAATGACGGCGAAAAAGCTACAATTCTACGCCGCGCCACAGGCGTTGGCGGGAGAGTTCGCAGTCCAGGCCATAACTTCCGCCCCTGTCTGAGCGCCGATAAAATCAAGGGCTTATCGTTTCTTTGATAAGCCTTTTTCGTTTGCATTCGAGTTTTTGCGCAAAATCCTTGGACAAAAGGGGAAAAGCATGACAGGGGAGAAATTGAGCGCGGTTGAGCTGGAGCTGGCCAAGGCGATGGTGGCTGCGCTCAATCTTGATCTGGCGGCAGAAGAAATTGATCCGGAAATGGCGCTCTATGGGAGCGAGGGCCTCGGACTCGACTCCATCGACATGCTCGAAATGGCCCTCGTGGTTTCGCGCAATTACGGTTTTCAGTTGCGTTCCGACAGCGCCGACAATGTCGAGATTTTTCGCTCCCTGCGCAGCTTGAGCCGCTACGTCGAAGCCAACCGGACAAAATAGCCGCCAGACTGCCAGCGTGTTCAAGCGTGAGCCATGATCTGACGCCGGGCGGCCAGGGCGCGTCAACCGTGCTGCTGATGTTGCCGGGCGCGGGAATGCGGGGGGCCGATTATCGCGCCAACGGTTTCATTGCCGCCGCGCATGAGCGGGGATTCATTGCCGATGTCGCGCTGACCGACATCCCGGCGGAAAACTATCTGGCGGCGGATTTTCCGCAACAGGCGGCGGCGATATGGGCGTCGATCGAGCATTACCAAACAATCTGGCTGCTTGGTATTTCACTCGGCGCTTATGCGGCCTTGCGCCTGATGCAAAGTTATCCGGGGCGGATCAGCGGCGCGGCGCTGCTTGCGCCTTTTCTCGCGCCGCGCGGCGTCGTTGCCGGAGTCAGGCGAATGGGCGGACTCGATCAGTGGTCGCCCGGTTCGCTCGCCTGTCACGCGGCGGACGAGGCGCTGTTTGGCTGGCTCAAGGAAAATTTTGCCCGCAGCGCCCCGCCAGTCGACATCTACCTCGGCTGGGGCGAGCAGGACCGCTATGCCGAGGCGGCGAAGCTGCTGGCGGCAAGGCTCAAGCCTGAGCGAATTTTTCACCGGCAAGGCGACCACGATTGGCCGACCTGGAAACTGTTGTGGCAGGACATGCTCGCGGCCATGCCGATCAATGCCGCCGCGCCGATTGATTGATGGATATTGCAACCTTCTGGATACGGGAGTCGTCGTGAAACGCAAATATCAATACTGGTTCGCACCGCTGTGTCTCGCCGCCGCGCCTTTTTTCCAGGCCGAAGTCCAGGCCGAAAACAAGCCGTTGTGGGAAGCGGGCATCGGCATTGCCGCCGTGAGTTTTCCGCATTACCGGGGCAGCGATCAGCAGCGCGAATATGTTTTGCCAGCGCCCTATTTCGTCTATCGCGGCGACATTCTCAAGGTCAGCGAGCAAAGCGTGCGTGGTTTGCTGATGAAGTCGGAGCGGGCCGAGATCGACATCAGCATCAACGGCTCGCCGCCGGTCGACAGCCACGACAACCATGCCCGCCGTGGAATGCCGGATTTGCCAGCGACCGTCGAATTGGGGCCGTCGCTCCAGTTGACGCTGGCCAAAAGCGAGACGGGCGACAAGAAACTGGATTTGCGGCTGCCGCTGCGCCCGGTTTTTTCGGCGACCGGCGGCGTGCATTACGTCGGCACGCTGTTCCAGCCGCAGCTCAATCTCGACTGGCGCAATGTCGGCGGCTGGTCGGGCTGGAATATGGGGATTCTCGGCGGGCCGATTTTCAGCGACCGGCGCTATAACCGTTTTTTCTACAACGTCGATCCGGCTTACGCCACGCCGACGCGCCCGGCCTATCAAACCGGGGGCGGCTACGCTGGCGCGCAGTTCATCGTCGCCCTGAGCAAGCGTTTTCCGTCTTATTGGGTGGGCGCTTTCGCCAAGGCCGATACCGTCAGCGGCGCGGTATTTGACGATAGTCCGCTGGTCAGGCGGCGCGCCAATTTCAGCGCCGGTTTCGCCATCAGTTGGATTCTCGGCGCATCGGACACTCTGGTCGACCGCCGTGAGTGAGTGCTTGCTGATGACGATGACGAAACAGCGCGGGCCGCTCGCCTGGCTCAAAGGGCTTTACGAATATCTCGCCTATTACCTCGGCCTGTCGTCCTTTGCCCTGATGTGTCTGTTCTGGAGCATTGCCGCGTGGCCGCTGCTGCTGCTGCCCAAACGCCTCGGCGTCAAACTGGGCCGCCGGATCATCATGCGCGGTTTCGCGGTCTATCTCTGGCTCCTCGAATTGAGCGGCATTTTCAAATTTGACTTGCAGGCGCTCGATGTCCTGCGCCATGACCGTTCCCTGATCATTGCCCCCAATCATCCATCGCTCATTGATGTCGTGATGATCGTATCGAGGCTGCCCAATGTCGTTTGCATCATCAAGGCGGCGCTCTCGGAGATGCTCATTTATGGCGGCAGCGCGCGGCTCGCTGGCTACATTCGCGGCGTCTCGCAAACCGGCCTGATTACCGATGCCGTGCAGGAGATTCAAAGCGGCAGCCAGTTGCTGGTCTTCCCCGAAGGCACCCGCACGCAGGGAGAAATCCTGCACCCCTTCAAAGGCGGCTTTGCCCTGATCGCCAAAAAATCCAATGCGCCGGTGCAGACGGTTTTTATCGACATCAATCACCCCTTTTTGTGCAAGGAGCGTCCGCTCTGGGTCAAGCCGGAATTTCCGCTGCATTTTTCCATCCGCCTCGGCAGGCGTTTCATGCCGGACGGCGAAATCAAGTATTGCGTCGCCGAAATGGAAGATTACTGCCGCAGCCAGGTCGAAAACGGCAAGCCGGAGGAAGCGCGATGACGCCATCGGCGACGCATCTGGTGCTGATTCCCAGTTTCAACACCGGCGAAAAAGTCTATGCCACGGTGCGCG
>JAITWU010000047.1 GCA_031285115.1 Azonexus sp.
GTTCAGGCGCTGGCGGAAGCCGCGCGTGAAGCCGGCCTCAAGTTCTGATAAGGATTCGGTTGAAAATGGCTAAACCTGAAAGAAACAAGAAGCCGCAACAGGCGGAAGAGCGCGACGACGGTCTGCGCGAGAAAATGGTCGCGGTCAACCGCGTCACCAAGGTGGTGAAGGGGGGCCGTATTCTCGGCTTCGCCGCGCTGACCGTGGTTGGCGACGGCGACGGCGGCATCGGCATGGGCAAGGGCAAGTCGCGCGAAGTCCCGGTTGCCGCGCAAAAGGCAATGGACGAAGCGCGGCGCAAGATGGCGCGGGTCAGCCTGAAGAACGGCACTGTGCATCACACCGTCATGGGTCGTCACGGCGCTACTTCGGTGATGATCCAGCCCGCCCCGGAAGGCACCGGCATCATCGCGGGCGGCGCCATGCGCGCCGTGTTCGAGGTCGTCGGCGTCACCAACGTGGTGGCCAAGGCCCACGGTTCGACCAATCCCTACAACATTGTGCGCGCCACCATCGACGGTCTGTCGAAGGTCAACACGCCCGCCGAAATTGCCGCCAAACGTGGCAAGTCGGTCGAACAGATTCTGGGGTAAGAGCGATGGCTGAGAAGAAACTCAAGGTGCGGCTCGTGAAGAGCATCATCGGCACCAAGGAAGACCATCGCGCCACGGTGCGCGGCCTCGGTCTGCGTAAATTGAATAGCTGTGCTGAACTGGAAGATACGCCCGCCGTGCGCGGCATGATCCAGAAGGTTCAGTATCTTGTGAAGGTTGAGGGTTAAACCATGCGTCTGAACACCATCAAACCCGCCGAGGGCGCGAAAAAAGCCGCCCGGCGCGTTGGCCGCGGCATCGGTTCGGGCCTCGGCAAAACCTGTGGCCGTGGTCACAAGGGGCAGAAATCCCGCGCTGGCGGCTTCCACAAGGTCGGTTTCGAGGGCGGACAAATGCCCTTGCAGCGCCGCTTGCCGAAGCGCGGCTTCAATTCGCTGACGCGCGCCCGCAATTACGAAGTGCGCCTTGCCGAACTGGAGCGCCTGCCGGTCGACGAAATCGACCTCCTCGCCTTGCAGGTCGCCGGTATCGTGCCGGGCGACGCGCTGTCGGCCAAGGTCATTCTCGCTGGCGCGATTACGCGCAAGATCAGCTTGAAAGGCGTCGGCGCGACCAAGGGCGCGAAGGCGGCGATCGAAGCCGCTGGCGGCTCCGTTGTTGCTGAGTAAGCAGGTAGAAAGAGGTTAGCGCGTTGGCAGCAAATCCCAATACTGGTGGCAAAGCCGCCGTTGGCAAGGGCGGCAAGTTCGGCGATTTGAAGCGCCGCTTGCTGTTCCTGCTCGGCGCTCTGGTCGTCTATCGCATCGGCGCGCATATTCCGGTGCCGGGCATTGACCCCAACGTGCTGGCCGACCTCTTCAATTCGCAGCAGGGCGGCATCCTTGGCATGTTCAACATGTTCTCGGGCGGCGCGCTGTCGCGTTTCACCATCTTCGCCCTGGGGATCATGCCGTACATTTCGGCCTCGATCATCATGCAGTTGATGAGTGTCGCCAGCCCGCAACTCGAAGCCCTGAAAAAAGAGGGCGAAGCCGGGCGGCGCAAGATCACGCAATACACCCGCTATGGCACGGTCGTGCTGGCCTTGTTCCAGGGTATCGGCATCGCCATCATGCTCGAAGGCCAGCGGGATTTGGTGCTCAATCCGGGCTTTCTGTTCCGCCTGACCACAGTTTCCACCTTGCTGACCGGCACCATGTTCCTGATGTGGCTGGGCGAGCAGATTACCGAGCGTGGTCTGGGCAACGGTATTTCCATCATCATCTTCGCCGGTATCGCCGCTGGTCTGCCGAACGCCATTGGCGGCTTGTCGGAGCTGGTTCGCACCGGGGCGATGCACCCGCTATCGGCTATTTTCATCTGTCTGGTGGTTGTGTTGGTTACTGCTTTCGTCGTCTTTGTCGAACGCGGTCAGCGCAAGATTCTGGTCAATTACGCCAAGCGTCAGGTCGGCAACAAAATTTACGGCGGGCAGAGTTCGCATCTGCCGCTCAAGCTCAATATGTCCGGCGTCATTCCGCCCATCTTCGCTTCGTCGATCATCCTTTTCCCGGCCACCGTCGCTGGCTGGTTCGGCTCCAGCAGTTCGATGGGCTGGCTCAAGGACATCGCTGGCACGCTGTCGCCCGGTCAGCCGATTTACGTCATGTTGTACGCGGCGGCTATCATTTTCTTCTGCTTCTTCTATACGGCCCTCGTCTTCAATTCCAAGGAAACGGCCGAGAATCTCAAAAAGAGTGGCGCTTTTGTGCCGGGCATCCGTCCGGGCGAGCAGACGGCGCGTTATATCGACAAAATTCTCATGCGTCTCACCCTGGTTGGCGCTGCCTACATCACGCTGGTTTGCCTGTTGCCGGAATTTCTCATTCTCAAATGGAACGTGCCCTTCTATTTCGGCGGCACCTCGCTCCTGATTATCGTGGTCGTAACCATGGATTTCATGTCCCAGGTTCAGGCCTACATCATGTCTCACCAATACGAAAGCCTCTTGAAGAAAGCCAATTTCAAGGGTTCTCCGATGCTGAAGTAAGCTAATGGCCAAGGAAGATTACATCGAAATGCAGGGCGAGGTGATTGAGAACCTCCCCAACGCGACCTTCAAGGTCAAGCTGGAAAACGGGCATGTCGTGCATGGCTTTATTTCCGGCAAGATGCGTATGCACTACATCCGCATCCTGCCCGGCGACAAAGTGACGGTGCAATTGACGCCCTACGATTTAACCAAGGCGCGGATCGTTTTCCGCGCCAAGTAAAGTTTTCAGGTCTCTACGCAATAAACCGCGCGGGCAAGGAATCACGGCTGCTTCCAAGTTCGCGCAGACGAGGAGTAAAAAATGAAAGTTCAACCTTCTGTGAAGTGTATTTGCCGCAATTGCAAGGTTATCCGGCGCAAGGGCGTGGTACGCATCATTTGCAAGGACCCGCGTCACAAGCAGCGTCAGGGTTGATTCCTGACGTGTCCGTGTCAATTTTAGAAAGAGTGGAGTGATCCAATGGCCCGTATTGCAGGGGTAAACATTCCGAACCATCAACATGCCGAAATCGCCCTGACGGCGATTTACGGCATTGGCCGCACGCGCGCGCAGAAGATCTGCGACGCCGCCGGCGTTGGTCGTGCCACCAAAATGAAGGACCTGTCCGATGCGGACATGGACCGGCTGCGTGACGAAGTCGGCAAATTCACCGTCGAAGGTGATCTGCGCCGCGAAGTCACGATGAGCATCAAGCGCCTCATGGACCTCGGTTGCTACCGCGGTCTGCGCCACCGGAAGGGCCTGCCCTGCCGTGGCCAGCGCACCCGCACCAATGCCCGGACCCGCAAGGGGCCGCGTAAAGCCATCGCTGGCAAGAAGTAACAGGGACAGAACATGGCCAAGACAACAACCAAAGTTCGCAAGAAGGTCAAGAAGAACGTCGCCGAGGGCATCGCCCACGTTCATGCGTCGTTCAACAACACCATCATCACCATCACCGACCGTCAGGGCAACGCCTTGTCGTGGGCGACTTCCGGAGGCGCCGGTTTCAAAGGCTCGCGCAAGTCCACGCCCTTTGCCGCCCAGGTCGCTGCCGAAGCGGCGGGCAAGGCGGCCCAGGAGTGTGGCGTCAAGAATCTCGAAGTGCGCATCAAAGGCCCCGGCCCCGGTCGCGAATCTTCCGTCCGCGCCCTGAACGCGCTGGGCATGAAGATCACCGCGATTTCGGATGTCACGCCGATTCCCCACAACGGCTGCCGTCCGCCTAAAAAGCGCCGCATTTAAGGAGAAAGACAAGTGGCTCGTAATCTCGATCCGAAATGCCGTCAGTGCCGCCGCGAAGGCGAAAAGTTGTTCCTCAAAGGCGAAAAGTGCTTTACCGACAAGTGCGCCATTGAGCGCCGCGCCTATGCACCCGGTCAGCACGGCCAGAAATCCGGCGCCCGCCTTTCTGACTATGGCGTGCACCTGCGCGCCAAGCAAAAAATCCGCCGCGTCTATGGCGTGCTCGAAGGCCAGTTCCGCAAAGTCTTTGCCGAAGCCGAGCGGCGCAAAGGCCAGACCGGCGAAAACCTGCTGCAACTCCTCGAAGCGCGGCTCGATTCCGTCGCCTACCGCATGGGCTTTGGCGCCTCGCGCACCGAATCGCGTCAGGTCGTCCGTCACAACGGCGTCCTCGTCAATGGCAAGCGCGTCAACATTCCTTCCTACATCGTCAAACCGGGTGATGTCGTGCAACTGACCGAACGCGCCCGCGCTTCGCTGCGTTGCAAGGCGGCGCTCGAAGCGGCTGAGTCGCGCGGCTTCCCGGAGTGGATCGCCGTTGATGTCAAGGAAGGCAAGGGCACCTTCAAGGCCATGCCGCAGCGTTCCGAGCTGCCGGCTACCCTGAACGAAGGTCTTGTCATCGAACTTTATTCGAAGTAAGCACTGAGCAGAGGAAACCAGCCCATGCAAAACAGTGGACTTCTCAAGCCCCGCATCATCGACGTGCAGAGCGTCTCGCCCGTGCAAGCCAAGGTCGTCATGGAGCCGTTTGAACGCGGCTACGGACACACCCTCGGCAACGCACTGCGGCGCATCCTGCTCTCGTCCATGCCGGGTTACGCGCCGACCGAAGTCGGCATCGACGGTGTGCTCCATGAATATTCGACCGTAGACGGTGTGCAGGAAGATGTCGTCGACATCCTGCTCAACCTCAAAGGGATCGTCTTCAAGCTGCATGGTCGTGACGCCGTTTCGCTCCACCTCAAAAAGGAAGGCAACGGCATCGTCCGCGCTGGCGACATCGAGTTGCCGCACGACGTTGAAATCATCAACCCGGAGCATGTCGTCGCCCATCTTTCCCCCGGCGGCAAGCTCGCCATGGAAATCAAGGTCGAAAAAGGCCGTGGCTACGTCCCCGGCAACGTGCGCAACCTGGGCGACGCCAAGACCATCGGCAAACTCGTGCTCGACGCTTCCTTCAGCCCGATCCGCCGCGTCGCCTACACCGTTGAGAGCGCCCGCGTCGAACAGCGCACCGATCTGGACAAGCTCATTGTCGACATCGAAACCAACGGCGTCGTCGAGCCGGAAGAAGCCATCCGCTACGCCGCCCGCGTGCTGATGGAGCAACTCTCCGTCTTTGCCGACCTCGAAGGCACCGCGCCGCTCGCCGAAGCATCGAGACCGACCCAGGTTGATCCGGTGCTGCTGCGCCCGGTCGATGATCTCGAACTGACCGTTCGTTCAGCCAACTGTCTCAAAGCCGAAAGCATCTACTACATCGGCGATCTGATTCAGCGCACCGAAAACGAATTGCTCAAAACCCCGAATCTGGGCCGCAAATCGTTGAACGAAATCAAGGAAGTGCTGGCCGCCCGCGGCCTCACGCTCGGCATGAAACTGGAAAACTGGCCGCCCGCCGGTCTGGAAAAGGTCTAAGCCTTTTTCCGACATGGGGCTGTCAAGGGACGCCTGTAGAACATAGAAAGGATTAACCATGCGTCACCGCAATGGACTTCGCAAACTCAACCGCACCAGCAGCCATCGCCTGGCGATGCTGCGCAACATGACCGTTTCCCTGCTCCGGCACGAAGCGATCAAAACCACGCTGCCCAAAGCCAAGGAACTGCGCCGCGTCGTCGAACCGATGATCACCCTCGGCAAGACCCCGACGCTCGCCAACAAGCGCCTGGCTTTCGACCGCCTGCGCGACCGCGACATCGTGGTCAAGCTCTTCGCCGAACTCGGCCCGCGCTACGCCACCCGTCCGGGCGGCTACCTGCGTATCCTCAAATGCGGCTTCCGCGTCGGCGACACCGCGCCGATGGCCTTCGTCGAGCTGCTCGACCGTCCGGAACCTGCCGAGGCCGTTGAGGTCGAGGAAACCACCGCAGCGTAAAGCGGCGTGTTTCAAGGTAGTAAAACAGGGGCGTCCTCGCGAGGGGTCGCCCCTGATTTTTTTTCGGAGGGTGTTTATCCCACTCGGGCCATTGCCTCACGAATTGCCGTCCAGTTCCGTTCTTCCACCCACGCAAAAGCGCAGTTGTGATTACGTCGTTCCCATAATTCACCAATGCGTTTTTTCTCGCGGCTGTTCGTCGCCATTGATCAGGCGACGCGCTGGGTGTTCGTGCAGATCAGGAGCAACAAGACAGCGGTCAGCGCCAAAGCCTTTTTGCAGGCCCTGGCCAAAGCCTGCCCGATCAAAATCACCCGGCTACTCACCGACAACGGCAAGGAATTCACTGACCGCCTGTTTGCCAGCCGGGAACGCCAACCGAGCGGCAAGCATGAATTCGATCA
>JAITWU010000084.1 GCA_031285115.1 Azonexus sp.
ATTCAAGGGCCGCCCGGAACCGGCAAAACCCGTGTGCTATCTTTGATCGCGCAACTGGCCGTACAGCGGGGAGAGCGAATTTTAGTGACCTCCCATACCCACATGGCGATCAACAACGCGCTGAATAAAATTCACGAGCAGAGGGTGCCGGTAGTCAAGGTGGGCCACGCCACCCAACGCAAGGGATTGGACGATGCGATCCCGAATTATGGCGGTCTTGACGATTGGGAAAACCGCCCAACGAATGGTTACGTCGTCGGCGCAACACCCTTTGCCACCTGTAACACCCGCCTCGAAAATTATCTGTTCGACACGATTATTTTCGATGAGGCAAGCCAAATTACGACGATTTTAGCTTTGATGGCGATGCGCAAAGGAAAACGCTTTATCTTCATCGGTGATCAAAAGCAGTTACCCCCAGTGTTACTTTCCCGATCTGTTCTGGGTAAGGAAAGCTACTCTGTTTTTTCCCGCCTGACGGGTCAAAAAGCCAATCATCTTGTCATGCTGGATGAAACCTATCGCATGAACCAATGGCTGACTGACTGGCCGAGCCGGACGTTTTACGAGGGACATCTATGCGCCGCAGGCGCAAACCGGGAACGCTGTCTGAAGCTGACCCGCATTGAAGACCGATTCGCCACCGTATTGAATGGCGATCATCCTGCCATCTTTATCCCGACGCCGGATGGCTCGGCGCAAACAAAGAGCTGGCAGGAAGCCAGGCTGGTTGTCGACCTTTGCGCAGCTATTGGGGCCGGCGGCTTGCCTCTTTCCGAGATTGGCATTGTCTCTCCTTATCGCGCCCAGGGGCGGATAGTGCGTAATTTGTTGGTCAAGCGTTTTGGCCGCCAGGCGGCCAGAGAGGTGGTGGCTGATACAGTCGAGCGCATGCAAGGCCAGGAAAGAGAACTGATTATCCTGTCCCTTTGTACTGGAGATCCAGCTTTTCTGGGGACGGTAGCCGAGTTTTTTTTCCAGCCGGAACGGCTCAATGTCTCAGTAACACGCGCCAAGACAAAGCTCATCATCATCGGCCCCGAAATGCCGAAAATCCCGGTCAATTGCAATGAAATGCTGGCTCAGTGGGTTAAATGGTATGGCGAAATGATCGCTCAATGCCGAAAAGCGCCTTTGTTGTAAATGGCAATATTCATCCCCGACAGAATCGGCGCCTTGAGTGCTCCAGGTATCCGGATCAAACGTCAGCTTAACGTACTGGACGATGCTCATGTCGTTCGCACCCCTGTCAGGCGTTCAGTCTGGACCCCCGATTTTTTTGTACAGCACAGGGAAAAAGGCTGGCTGGCGATTGCAGTAAGTGACATACCATTTGCCGCCCTGGCCCCCAATCAGCTATTCGACAGTGATAGCTATGCCGCATTCGATCAGCTTCTGACAAATCTTTCCAGCCTTACAGACATTGCGCCTTGCGGCAAACTGATCGTCATGTGGGCATGTAGCACAGATGACGTAATGACCATTGCCAGACAAAGGCAAATATTTGATCGCCTTGGCATTTATCTGTTTTCACAAGATCAGTTTCGCAAGCTCGCAGCAGTTCATATTCGACGCTCACTCATCCCGATGACTGGCGAACAGGAAGATTCGTTGATGGGAGCCTATTTCCCGGAGGCGGAAATTAATCCAGTGAGCACAACGCGCCGTCATTTTCATCGAGATAATTCTGCCAGGCTTCAGCGTTTCTTTCTTGACTACCAACAGGAATGGGCGACCAGGCTGGATTTGGAGCCACCACAAGAACAGGTCGAAATAACAAAGGATTTTTCAACCCGCCTCATCAATGGCGTAGCAGGCAGCGGAAAAACTTTGATCGCTGTAAGCCGCGCCTTGTTGCTGGCTGAAATTTATCCTGAGCAAAAAATATTACTATTGATTCACAATACTCCTGTTGTCGCGGATATAACAGCGAAATTGGAGCACACACGAGGCGCGATCCCCCGAAATATTGAGATCAGTACGTTCTATAGCTGGGCAGTCCGACAATGGAAAAATATTTATCGACCTGTATTAAAGCTGGACGAAAACAATGAGTCGACGCTCGGTAAAATTCAACATAGCCGTAGCCGCTGGCCAGAAATAAATATATCGGAAAACCAGTTGCTGGAAGAGTTTAATTTCATCAACGAATCCCTGATTACCAAGGAGGATGATTACCTCAATGCCAGCCGCGCCGGTCGTATTTTTGCGTTGCGGAGCAAGGAGCGTGCATCTATCTGGGCGCTTTATCAAACAGTGATCTTGGCGTTGCGGCAAGACGACCTGAAATTATGGAGCGCCGTTCCTCTTGAAATCTGTAATGCTGGCAGCCATCAGTCGCTTAAAAAATACGACTATATCCTTATTGACGAAGCGCAGTTTTTTGCCCCTTCGTGGTTTCAGTCTGTCAAACTGGCCATGAACAAGAGCGCCAATCTCTTTCTTTGCGCTGATCCAAACCAAGGATTTATGAAAAGCCGGTTAAGCTGGAAAAGCGTGGGCATTGAAGTCTCCGGTCGAACAAAGAAATTACACAGATCCTACCGCACGACACAGGCCATTCTTAGTTCGGCGGGTTATATTTTAACCCAATATGCACAATCAGACCCTGAAGATTTTCTTGTGCCAGACCTGAACGAAATGGAGGCAGGCGTCAAGCCAATACTGATATATACCGAATCTCCGCAAGACTCAATTGAGCGGCTTATCAACGAATTGGCTGCCAACGTTAATGCGTATGCCATTACACGAGGCGATCTACTGGTTATTTATGGAGAAAAAACAAACAAATCTTTTCTATATAACAGGTTGTGCAAAATTTTTGCCGCAGACAACGTATGGTGGTTAAATAAAAAGGAGCAAAAGAAAAAGCCGCCCAACGGGTGCCATCACGATTATCTTCGCTTGGCTTACCTGGATACAGCGACCGGACTGGAAGCTGGCGTCGTATTTCTGCTCGGCATAGAGAATCTTTTTTTTCATGCCAATACGCCGGTTAAAAACAATGATGAACAGGCTGCGAGGCAAGAAGAAAATATCCGGAAGCTATACATGGCAATGACACGAGCAGCCCGGCAACTGATCCTCATTTCCTCGGAAAAAATCCCGGCGAACATTGAGGCTGTCTTTCATATCCATGACGAGAAGGGCAAAATCGTCCCTTCTATCCAGTACCCCCACCCTGAAAGCCCCCTCCCATGACCGGCAATCTCTACATCGTTTCCGCCCCTTCCGGCGCGGGCAAGACGACCTTGGTGCGGCTTCTGCTCGAACAGGAGCCATCCGTCCAGTTGTCGATTTCCCATACCACGCGCGATCCGCGTCCGGGGGAGCTGCATGGGCGTGAGTATCACTTTGTCGATGCGACGACCTTCAAGGCCATGATCGAGAGCCACGATTTTCTTGAGTGGGCCGAAGTCCACGGCAATTTTTACGGCACTTCGCGCTCGTCGATTGCCGGGCGGCTGGCGGCGGGGGCGGATGTCCTGCTGGAAATCGACTGGCAGGGCGCACAGCAGGTGCGGGCGCAGTTTCCAGAGGCCGTTGGAATTTTCATCCTGCCGCCATCAATGGACGAGCTGGCCCGCCGTCTCACCGGGCGCGGCACCGATAGCAGCGAGGTCGTCGCCCGGCGGCTGGCGGCGGCGGAGGCCGAGATGCGCCATGTCGGGGAATTCGGCTATGTTATTATCAATGACCGGCTGGAAGATGCGTTGGACGATTTACGCGCTGTTGTGCGCGCTTCCCGTTTGACTTTGGCCGCGCAGCGTGTCCGGCACGCTGATTTTTTGACTCGATTGATCTGATTTTGAGGTTTGTTTTCATGGCTCGCGTGACTGTTGATGATTGTTTGAAACGTATTCCCAACCGCTTCCAGATGACCCTGGCTGCCGCCCACCGCGCCCGCCAGATCGCCAATGGCTCGACGCCGCTGGTCGAGGCCGATAAAGACAAGCCGACCGTGATTGCCCTGCGCGAAATGGCGATCGGCAAAGTCGGCCTGGAAGTTCTCAATCGCGGCCAGGCTTGAGCCGCGCGGCGGTGACGGTTGATGGAGCCTGCGCCTTCCATTCTCCCGCCACCGCCTGAGGAAGCCGCTTATCAGGCGTTCCTCGCCAATCTCGATTACCTCGCCCGCGCCGATGTGGCGCGGATCGACGCCGCCTACGCCTTTGCCGCCCGCGCTCATGCGAGCCAGAAGCGGATGTCGGGCGAACCCTACATCACGCACCCGCTCGCCGTCGCCGGGGCGATTGTCGAGTGGCGCATGGATGCCGACGCCATCTGCGCCGCGCTCCTGCATGATGTGCTCGAAGACACCGGCGCAACCAAACAAGAATTGGCCGAGCGTTTCGGCAAGGAAGTGGCGGAACTGGTCGACGGTCTTTCCAAGCTCGACAAGATGGAGTTCGCTTCCTATCAGGAGGCGCAGGCGGAGAACTTCCGCAAGATGCTGATGGCGATGGCGCGCGACTTGCGCGTCATCCTCATCAAACTCGCCGACCGCCGCCACAATCTGCGCACCATGTCGGCCATGCGCGCCGACAAGCGCGCGCGCATCGCCCGCGAGACGCTGGAAATTTACGCGCCAATTGCGCTCCGCCTCGGCCTTAACAAGCTCTACCGCGAGATGCAGGATATTTGCTTTCGCCTCATCCACCCGCACCGGGCGGAGGTGCTGGGCAAGGCGCTCAAAGCGGCGCGCGGCAACCGCCGCCAACTGCTGACGCAAATACTCGATGCCATCAAGGGCAAACTCGACAGCGCCAGCATCAACGCCGAAGTGTTTGGCCGCGAAAAAAGCCTCTACTCGATTTTCCGCAAGATGAAGGACAAGCACCTCTCCTTCTCGCAGGTGCTTGATATTTATGGCTTTCGCGTCGTCGTCGACAGCGTGCCGACCTGCTATCTGGCGCTTGGCGCGCTGCACAGCCTGTACAAGCCGGTGCCGGGCAAGTTCAAGGATTACGTCGCGCTCCCCAAGGCCAACGGCTACCAGTCCCTGCACACGGCGCTGATCGGCCCCTTCGGCACGCCGGTCGAAGTGCAGATTCGCACCCGCGAAATGCACAACGTCGCCCAGGACGGCGTCGCCGCCCACTGGCTCTACAAAGACAGCGAAGAAAGCGGCGCCAGTCTGCAAATCAAAACGCACAACTGGCTGCAATCGCTGCTCGACATGCAGGGCAGCGACTCCGCCGAGTTTTTCGAGAATGTCAAAATCGACCTCTTTCCCGACGAGGTCTACGTCTTTACCCCCAAAGGCAAAATCATGGCCATGCCCGCCGGGGCCACCGTCATCGACTTTGCCTACGCCGTGCACACCGATGTCGGCCATCATTGTTCGGCAGTGCGCATCAATCACGAACCGGCGTCGCTACGCAGCGTGCTGCGCAACGGCGATCTCGTTGAAATCATCACCTCGCCGCAAGCCACGCCCCGCGCCGCCTGGCTCAACTACGTCAAAACCGGGCGGGCGCGCAGCAAAATCCGCTATTTTCTCCGCACCGTCCAGAACGAAGCCTCGGCCCGCCTCGGCGAGCGCCTGCTGCGTCAGGAACTCCTTTCCCTCGGCGTCGTCCCCGTTTCCGTCCCGACCAACGCCTGGGAGCAACTGGTCAAATCCGGCGGCCACAAGTCGATGGACGACATCTACAGCGAAATCGGCCTCGGCAAGCGCCTGCCCTCCGTCGTCGCCCGCCGGTTGCTGGCCCGCGAAGACCTGACGCCGGGCAACCCCGGCCACCGGACGCTCGCCATCCACGGCACCGAAGGCATGGCGATCCAGCTCGCCCGCTGCTGCCAGCCGATTCCCGGCGACCCGGTGATCGGCTCGATCAGAAAAGGCGCGGGCCTCGTCATCCACACCCAGGACTGCCCGGTCATCGTCAAATCCCGCGCCGCCGAACCGCAAAAATGGCTCAACGTCGAATGGGAGCCGGAAGAAGGCAAACTGTTTGAAGTCCGCATCAAACTCGAAGTCAAAAACAGCCGCGGTGTGCTGGCCCGCGTCGCCGCCGCCATTGCCGAAGCCGGCTCGAACATCGAACACGTCTCCATGGACGCCGACCCGGAGCGCCTCTCGACTGTGCTGCACTTCACCATCCAGGTCGCCCACCGCAACCACTTGGCCGCCGTCATGCGCGTCATCCGCCAGATACCGGATGTGAGCCGGATTGCAAGGGAGCGGGGGGAGGGGTGATGGCTTCGCATACATCGCTCCAAGAGGCTTAAATCGCGATGGCTGACAATGAGCAGTTGATGGGTAGAGCGTAGTGTTCTGCCGGGCTATTCCCCTGATTTGAACCCGGACGAGTTGGTATGGAGCCATGCCAAGCGCACGAGGGCATCCCGCATTGTCTGGCCTCAATTTTGGCCTTAAAAACGCTGGCCGTTGGTGGATGTCAGTGGACATCCTTGGACTGATACTTCAAAAATTCCTCAATCCTGCCAACAACTTAGATCACTCTCTGGATTTCCCTGGAAGTCCCTGGAAAGTGACCGTGGAGCGGGCGATGGAATCACTACCGATGCCCTAAGTCGATGATTTACAAAGACCTTCTTCCTCGCGCTAATCGGCGAAGCCCTCAATTCTAGCCTTGTTCTTTCGCCCCGAGAAGAGTCCCTTGGTGTGCGTCGTCCACTGACATCCACAGACAGCCAAGGACGACTTCTCGTACCCATCCTATGCCGCTCTCAACAGCGCCACAACTGG
>JAITWU010000123.1 GCA_031285115.1 Azonexus sp.
GACCCGAAGCTCGCCAAAACGCCCGCCGAGGCGCTGACGGCCATGTTCAAGCTGGAAAAAGACCGCTACGACCCGGAATTGCTGCAACTGTTCGTCAAATCCATCGGCATCTACCCGCCCGGCAGCTTCGTCGCCCTCTCCGACGGCAGCATCGGTTTAGTCGTCGAAAGCAACAGCAGCGACCTGCTGCACCCGCTGATCATGCTGCACGACCCCGAAATCCCGCGTAACGAAGCCTTGCTGCTTGATCTGCGCGAAACCGGCTCGACCATCGAAAGCGTCCTCAGCCCGGCCAAACTACCGCCGGAAGTGGTCGAATACCTCGCCCCGCGTGGCCGCATCGACTATTACGTCGATGGGAGGTGAATCAGGTGTCAGGATTCAGGGGACAGGTTTCAGTCCAGTTTCCGCGCCTTCGGCGCGCATATTTTTCTGTACCCTGAATCCTGAAACCTGAAGTTGTAGGATGGGTGGAGCGCAGCGATACCCATCATGCGGTGGCGAACATCGCAAAACCGTTGGGTTTCGCTGCGCTCTACCCAACCTACGAAACTACGAAACTCAACCGCATTACCCCTTTTTTCCCGGAGTTTTTTTTATGTTGTTTTCCCAACTCGGCCTCCATGCCGAAATCCAGCGCGCTGTTGCCGAACAGGGCTACGACACGCCAACGCCCATCCAGCAGCAAGCCATTCCCGCCGTGCTCGCCGGGCATGACCTGATGGCGACGGCGCAGACCGGCACTGGCAAAACCGCCGGTTTTACGCTGCCGATCCTGCATCTCCTCGCTGCCCGCCCGCTGCCGCAACGCCCGGCAAAAACGCCGCGCGTGCTGGTGCTGACGCCGACGCGCGAACTGGCGATCCAGGTCGAAGAAAGCGTGCAAACCTACGGCCAGCATCTGCCCATCAACTCGCTCGCCGTTTTTGGCGGCGTCGGCATCAACCCGCAGATTGCCGCGCTGCGCCGGGGCGTTGACATCTTGGTGGCGACGCCGGGGCGTTTGCTCGACCATGTGCAGCAAAAAACACTCGATTTGAGCGGCATCGGGATTTTCGTCCTCGACGAAGCCGACCGTATGCTCGACATGGGCTTTATCCGCGACATCCGTAAAATCATCGCCCTCTTGCCGAAAAAGCGGCAAAACCTGATGTTTTCCGCCACCTTCTCGCCGGAAATCCGCGAACTGGCGGCGGGACTGTTACAGCAACCCGTCTCGGTCGACGTCGCGCCGCGCAACACGGCGGCGGAAACGGTGACGCAGCGCGTCATCGAAACCAACCGCGAGCAGAAAAAAGAACTCCTGAAACACCTGTTCGCCACGCGCGGCCTCCATCAGGCGCTGATCTTCGCCCGCACCAAACACGGCGCCGACGCCCTGGCGCGCGCCCTCGACAAAGCGGGCGTCAAAGCCGCCGCCATTCACGGCGACAAAACCCAGGGCGCGCGCACGCGGGCGCTGGGCGATTTCAAGGACGGCAAACTGACGGCCCTGGTCGCCACCGACATCGCCGCCCGTGGCATCGACATCGACGCTTTACCCTACGTCATCAACTTTGAACTGCCCAACGTCGCCGAAGACTACGTCCACCGCATTGGCCGCACTGGCCGGGCGGGCATGGCGGGCGAAGCGATTTCACTGGTCTGCCATGACGAGCGCGGCCAGTTGAAAGACATCGAAAAACTCATCAAACGCAGCATCGAGCGCGTCGTCATCCCCGGCTTTGAACCCGCCGCCGTCGCCGCCCCGCGCCCGGCCCCGCCGCCCCGGCCACAACATCCATCGCGTAACCCGCCCGGCGGGCGGCAAAGCCAAAACAAACCCGGCGGCCCAGCCCAGCATCGGAGCGGCAGTCGGCATCGTTGAGGTTTTTTGTAAATTATTCGGTACTTATAGTCGTTCCGCAAAATAATCAGACATATCGGGCGCTTGCCCGAGCCTGATGCAAAACAGCCAGTTCGGCGCAATCGTCCCTCTCCCCTTGCGGGAGAGGGGTTGGGGAGTGGGGGCGCACCTGCAAGCGCCGCACCCCTCTCCCTCTTTCCCTCTCCCGCAAGGGGAGAGGGACGGCCGCGCCGAGCTGACTGTTTTGCATCAGGTTCGGGCAAGCGCCCGATATGTCTGATTATTTTGCGGAACGACTATATAACCCGCAGGCACTTCTGAATGCCTTGAATTGGCAAGGCAATTACTCCGGCAACGGCTCAAACAGCGCCGCTAAATCGTCGTTGCCGAATTTGACTTCAACGTTGCGATCTTCCGAGAGTATGCCCGCCGCCAGTTCGGCTTTGCGGTCTTGCAGGGCGAGGATTTTTTCTTCGATGCTGCCGCGCACGATCAGTTTGTAGACGAATACCGGCTTCTCTTGCCCGAGGCGGTGGGCGCGGTCGGTGGCCTGGTTTTCGACGGCGGGGTTCCACCACGGGTCGTAGTGGATGACGGTGTCGGCGGCGGTCAGGTTGAGGCCGACGCCGCCAGCTTTGAGGCTGATGAGGAAGATCGGGATTTCGCCTTCCTGAAAGCGGCGGATCGGCGTTTCGCGGTCGACGGTGTCGCCGGTCAGCGTCACGTAGGGGATTTTGGCGGCCTTCAGTTCCTGCTCGATCAAGGCCAGCATACTGGTGAATTGCGAGAAGACGAGAATTTTGCGGGCTTCGTCGACCAGTTCCGGCAGCATCGCCATCAATAAATCGAGTTTCGCCCGTTCTTTGACTTTTCTCGCCGCCGCCGCTTTGACGAGGCGCGGGTCGCAGCAGACCTGACGCAGTTTCAAAAGCGCGTCGAGAATGACGATCTGGCTGCGGGCGAAGCCTTTTTGCGCGATTTCGTCGCGCACTTTGCTGTCCATCGCGGCGCGCACGGTTTCGTACAAATCGCGCTGGCCGCCTTCGAGTTCGACGCTGCGGATGATGATGGTTTTGGGCGGCAGTTCGCGCGCCACGTCTTCTTTTTTGCGGCGCAGGATGAAGGGCCGGATGCGTCGGGCGAGGAGCTGGCTGCGCTGGCTGTCGCCCTGTTTTTCAATCGGCGTGCGCCAATGGCGGGTGAATTGACGGGCGGCGCCCAAGAAGCCGGGGAGCAGAAAGTCGAACTGGCTCCACAATTCGCCGAGGTGGTTTTCCAAGGGCGTGCCGGTCAGGCACAGGCGATGCCGCGCGGCGATTTTGCGCACGGCTTCGGCGCTGCGGCTCTGGGCGTTTTTGACGGTTTGCGCTTCGTCGAGGATGAGCAGGTGGTAGTGGTGCGGCATCAGTTCGTCGGCGTCGCGCCAGAGCAGCGGGTAGGTGGTGAGGACGACATCGTGGTCGGGAATGTCGCCGAAGCGGCTTTTGCGCTCCGGGCCGTGCAGGGAGAGGACGCGCAAGGCCGGGGCGAAGCGTTCGGCTTCGCTTTTCCAGTTGAAGATGAGCGAGGTCGGCAAAATGATGAGGGCGGGGCGGTCGAGCCGTCCGGCTTCTTTTTCGAGCAGGAGGTGGGCGAGCGTCTGCGCGGTTTTGCCAAGGCCCATGTCGTCGGCGAGGATGCCGGAGAGGTTCTGGGCGCGGAGAAATTGCAGCCAGGCGAGGCCCTCTTTCTGGTACGGGCGCAAAGCCAGACGAAGTCCTGCGGGCGGCTCGATGTCGGCGATGCCCTGGGCCGATTGCAGGCGTTCGGCCAGGGCCAGAACGTCGCGCTGGCCGCGAAATTGCCAGCGGCTGGTGTCGTTCAGTTCAGCCAGACGCGGCGCGTCGAAACGCGACAGGCGGAGCGTCTCGCCGCCGCCAAAGCCGTCGAACAGGTCGATCAGCGTCGCCGCCAGCGGTTTGACGCGGCCCGCCGGGACGCGCAGGCGTTTGCCTTCGGCGGTGTGCAGTTCGACGTTTTCGTCATCGGCGATGCGGGCGAGTTCGCTGCCTTCGAGCCAGCGCGGGTCGCGGCGAAAGAGCGCGGCCAAAAGCGGCGCCAGCGGCAGGCGCTGGCCTTCGACGATGATGCCCATGTCGAGGTCGAACCAGCCGTTGCCAGCGTCGACCAGATCGGCTTCCCAGGCGTCGACTTCAATGATGTGGTGGCGGAAATCGTCAGGAAATTCGATCTGCCAGCCAGCCGCTTTCAGTGTCTCGACGCCGTCGCGCATGAAGCTCGCCCAGGCGGTTTCGTCGGCGAGGCCGTAAAGCCCTTCCGGGGCGCTGCCGAAGGTGTGCAGGGTGTGCCCCGGCACGCGCTGCATCCCGCTTTCGGCAAGCGCCGCCAGGGCTTCGGCCTCGGCCTCCGGGCGGCGTTTGAGGCGCACGGTTTCGCCTTCCGGCAAGGTGATGAATTCGCTTTTTTCTTCTGGCCGGATGTCAGCGTCGGCGTAGCGAAAGGTGATGCGGGCGACGTCGAACAGGTCGCCCGCGAAGCTCGCCGCATAGTTGCGCCAGGCGCGTTGACCGTGGATGTTCAGGGTTTCGAGCCGGAGAATGGCTTGCAGCGGCGCATCGACGAGACGCAGACGGGCGCTGGCGTCTTCGGCGGGCAGCGGCAGATCGGGGGCGAGTTCGGAGAGGGCCTCGGCGACCACCGCCGCTTCTTTGCTGGAGAGCGGCGGCAGGGCAAAGAGGCGGCTGATCACTGCCGGGTTGCCCGCCACTTCGAGCGGCCCGGCTTCGTTCTGAATACAGTCGATATACCACGGCGGGGCGACGCCGATGACCATCGTCGCCGCCGGTTCCGGCTTGAGGTAGGGGCGTTGCAGGCCGTGGCGGTCGACTTGCCAGCCGACGCTGGCCGGGCGTGTTTCGCCTTCGGCGAGCGGCAGATTGAGGTCGGATTTGGCGTAAAGGCGGTGGCTGGCCGCCATGCGTTGCAAAATTTCCGCCCCGTGCTTTGGCCCCAGGCCAAAGGCGCGGATGCCGATTTCATGGCTGCGCTCGGCCCAGATGAGGCGCAGGATGCCGAGGTCTTCTTCATTGACATACTGCGGCGGGGCGACCAGGGCGCGGTCGACTTTCCACCATTCCTCGGCATTTTCGGGATATTTGCCTTTGCGGATTTCGACCCCGAACTGGCGGCGGTCGGAAGTCCATTTGAGGATGTAGAACAATTGCTGCCGGACGCCAGCGGGCCGCGCCTTCTTTTTGGCGACGGCCAGCGAGACGCGGCGCAGGTCTTCGACCCAGGAGAGGACGCTGCTGCTGACCTGGCTCTTGGGCGCGCGGGCGGTCAGCCCCTTCAACAACATCGCCGCGACATGCTTGCAATGTTGCCCGACCGGGCAGGTGCAGCGGCTGACCAGCATCGGCTCGCCGCGCTGGTTTTGCGTCAGATAAGCCTGGGCGACATAAGGCGCGCGCGCCGAGCCGGGCACGGTGGCGCGGACGCGGTCGTTGGCGATGGAGAAATTGCTGACCAGATCGACGTAAGGCCGCGCCTTGGTGATGTCGCGGCTGGTGAACCAGTCGTGGATGTCGCTCTCGCTGTAGGTGTCGAGGGTGGCGGCGGGCATCAGATGAATGGAAGAGCGAGGAGCGCCGCCAGCAGTGCGGCGATGACGGCGAGCCAGATGGTCTGGCGGTTTTGCGCGGCGATCAGGCGTTCGAGCTGCGGTTGCAGGTCGGGCGCGGCGGGCCGGTTGAGCGCCTGATGCGCAAGGCGCGGCAGATGCGGCAGACTGCGCGCCAGTTGCGGGATTTCCTGCTTGAAGCCGCGGATGAGGCCGCGCCAGCCGATTTGCTCGCTCATCCAGCGTTCGAGAAAGGGCTTGGCGGTTTTCCACAAATCGAGTTCGGGGTCGAGCTGGCGGCCCAAGCCTTCGATATTGAGGAGCGTCTTTTGCAGCATGACCAGTTGCGGCTGGATTTCGACATTGAAGCGGCGTGAGGTCTGGAACAAGCGGAGCAGCAATTTGCCGAAGGAAATGTCCTTGAGCGGACGGTCGAAAATCGGCTCGCAAACGGCGCGGATGGAAGCCTCGAATTCATCGACGCGCGTCTCCGGGGGCGCCCAGCCGGATTCGATGTGGGCTTCGGCGACGCGCTTGTAGTCGCGGCGAAAGAAAGCGAGAAAATTTTGCGCCAGATAGTTTTTGTCGCTGTCGGTGAGCGTGCCGACAATGCCGAAATCGAGCGCGATATAGCGGCCATCGGGAGCGACAAAAATGTTGCCGGGGTGCATGTCGGCATGAAAAAAACCATCGCGGAAAACCTGGGTGAAGAATATTTCGACCCCGGCCGCCGACAGTTTTTTGAGGTTGATGCCCTCGGCGCGCAGGCGCTCGGTCTGCGATATGGGCGTGCCCTGCATCCGCTCCATGACCATCACCGTCGAGCGGCACCAGTCCCAATACACTTCCGGCACGATGAGGAGTCTGGAGTCGGCAAAATTGCGCCGCAGTTGCGAGGCGTTGGCGGCTTCACGCATCAAATCCAGCTCGTCCCTCAGGTATTTGGCGAATTCGGCGACCACCTCCCGTGGCTTGAGGCGCTTGCCCTCAGACCACAGCGTTTCGAGCAGCAAGGCGAAATTATCCATCAGCGCCAGATCGTGCTCGATGACCGGGCGCATGTTGGGACGCAGGATTTTGACCGCCACCGGGTGCCCGCCGTCTTCTTCTTTGAGACGGGCGAAATGCACCTGAGCGATCGAGGCCGAGGCTTCCGGAACCGGGTTGAATTCGGCAAAGACTTCACTCGCCGGGCGGCCATAGGCTTTTTCGATTTCCCGCAGGGCCAGCGCCGAATCAAAAGGCGGCACGCGGTCTTGCAGCTTGGCGAGTTCGTCGGCAAGGTCGGGCGGCAACAAATCGCGGCGGGTGGACAACACCTGGCCGAACTTGACGAAAATCGGCCCCAGGGCTTCCAGCGCCAGGCGCAGACGCTCGGCGCGCGGCGCCGATAAGTCGCGCCAGAATTGCAGGACATTGGCGAGGCGCGCCAGACGGCCGCTCGGCTCATGTTCGAGCACCATTTCGTCGAGGCCGAAACGGCTGGCGACGGCGGCGATTTTCAAGAGGCGAAAGAGGCGCATGAGGCGTGAAAAGCCGGTCGATCCGGGAAAAAGACAAACGGCGATGTTAACACGCCGCCGCCACGGCGGCTTTGGCGTTTTGCCGCAGAGAAGATAATTAAAAAGGCCGGGCTTCTTGCGAAGCGCCGGCCTTTGCCGTGTTGCGGGTCAGGTTTAGTGGCTTGAAGCCGCCGCTGCGCCGACGCCGGTTTCCGAACGGATCAACTGGTCGGCATAGAGCGCGCGCTCCTTCTGCGCCTGTTCGCTGTTATCCATCAGGGAAACGAGCCAGATGACGATGAAGGCAGCCGACATCGAGAAGATCGACGGCGAAGCGTAGGGGAACCACGCGCTGCCCTTCGGATTGCCGAGAGCGGCTTCCCAGACGCCCGGCGAGACGATGGTGAGGCCGACCGAGAGGATCAGGCCGACCGTGCCGCCAGCGACCGCGCCGCGCGTCGTGCAGTTCTTCCACAACACCGACATGAAGAGCACCGGGAAGTTGGCCGAACAGGCGACCGAGAAGGCGAGCATGACCATGAAGGCGACGTTCTGCTTTTCAAAGATGATACCGAGCAGCACGGCGACGATACCGAGGCCGATGGTCGTGATCTTGGAAACACGCAGTTCGGTCGCCGAATCAACATTGCCATGACGCCAGACCGAGGCGTACAGGTCGTGCGACACGGCGGAAGCGCCGGACAGCGTCAAACCCGCGACAACGGCGAGGATGGTGGCAAAAGCCACGGCTGAGATAAAGCCGAGGAACATATTGCCGCCAACGGCGTTGGCGAGGTGCACCGCCGCCATGTTGCCGCCGCCCTTCAAGCCTTTGGCGAGGTCGCCATCGACATAGTAGGAACCCGGGTCCTGCGTCAGCATGACGATGGCGCCAAAGCCGATGATGAAGGTCAGGATGTAGAAGTAACCGATCCAGGTCGTCGCCCAGGCCACCGACTTGCGGGCTTCCTTGGCGTTCGGCACGGTGAAGAAGCGCATCAGGATGTGCGGCAGACCAGCGGTGCCGAACATCAGCGCGAGGCCAACCGAGAGCGCCGAAATCGGGTCTTTGATGAGACCGCCCGGCGCCATGATGTCATCGTGCTTGGCGTGCACTTCGACCGCCTTGGCGAACAGCGCCTCCGGCGAGAAGCCAAACTGGAAAAGCACGGCCAGGGCCATGAAAGACGCGCCCGCCAGCAGCATGACCGCCTTGATGATCTGCACCCAGGTGGTGGCCGTCATGCCGCCGAACAGCACGTACATGAGCATGATGAGGCCGACCAGAATGACCGCGTACATGTACTCCAGACCGAACAGCACCTTGATGAGCTGACCGGCGCCGACCATCTGGGCGATCAGGTAGAAGGCGACGACGACCAGGGTGCCGGTCGCGGCAAAGCTGCGCAGCGGGCCTTGGGCGAAACGGTAGGAAGCAACGTCGGCAAAGGTGAATTTACCAAGGTTGCGCAGCCGCTCGGCCATCAGGAAGGTGATGACGGGCCAGCCGACCAGCCAGCCGATCGAGAAGATCAGGCCGTCGAAGCCGCTGCCGAACACCAGACCGGAAATACCGAGGAAGGAAGCCGCCGACATATAGTCGCCAGCAATCGCCAGACCGTTCTGGAAGCCGGTGATGCCGCCGCCAGCGGTGTAGAAGTCGGCAGCCGTTTTGGTTTTGGCGGCGGCCCACTTGGTGATCCACAGGGTGACGGCGACGAAGATCACGAACATGGTGATCGCAGTCCAGTTGGTCGCCTGCTGTTGCGTTTGACCAAGATCGCCGCCAGCGGCGGAAGCCAGACCGGCAGCGCCAGCCAGCGCGAGAGCGGCGGCTGCGTGGGAGAGTTTGATGGATTTCATTGCTGGCTCTCCTTGACGATGACATCGGCTTCGGCATCGAACTCGGTGTTGGCCCGGCGAACGTAGACCCAGGTGAGAATGATGGTAAACAAGATGACGCCAAGCCCCATCGGAATACCGATCGAGGTGACGCCGCCTGCGCTGAGCTTGGTCGCCAGCAGGGCCTTGTCGAAGGCGATAAGCAAGATGTAGCCGTAGTAGGCAATCAGGATCAGGATGATCATAATGACCGAAAACGTGTTGCGCTTGCTGACGAGAGCCTGGAATTTCGGGTTCCCCCGAATCCGTTGATATATTTCCTGAGACATGTTTCCTCCTTTTGTTTTATGACTATAGGAACTGTTTGAATGACCGCATTTCAAGGTTTTGCACGAAACGGGGTCAATCAGTCCCTGACTAAGTGTAAATTGGGGGCTGGATGGGACGCACTAGGAGCGCCCCTAGGTTGTCGCTTTGTGAGAATTTGCCCCTGATGTCCCGGAAAACCCGCCCCATTGTTGATTATGCGCTGCCCGGATTGTGGCTCGACCGCCTTGGGCGGCGAGGCAGTCTGTTGCTGGCCGGGACGCTGATGCTGCTGATCGGCCTCATTGATTGCCGCAGCGATTTCACCCTGCGCCTGTCGGCGCTTTATCTGCTGCCGGTCGCCATTGCCGCCTGGACGGACGGGCGGCGCGGCGGCGTGGCGGCGGCGGCAATCGCCAGCCTGCTCTGGCTCACCGGTTTCAATCTCGGCGATTTCGCCGGTCGCGACGCCGTCTATCTTCTCGAAGCATCGGGAACGCTCGGCAGTTTCGCCCTCGTCGTCTGGCTGGTCGTCCGTTTGCGCCGCGCCCTCAGTCAGGCCGAAGACCGCTTCGTGCGGATGCTCGAAGGCGTCGGCGCGGCGGTCTATGTCGTCGATGAGGAGCGTCAGCGTCTGCTCTACGCCAATCCTGAAATGGAGCGCATCGACAGCCGTCTGAGCGAAATCGGGCCGCGCGTTTTTGAGGAGCAGTTCGCCAGCGAGCCGACCGGCGGCGATGTCAGCCAGCCAGCTTCCGGCCTTGCCTCCAACCCCCTGCGGCACAGCGCCACCGGACGCTGGTATCGCCTGCTCGAAGGCGTCATCCCGTGGGGCAAGCGGCGTCATGTCAAACTCAAGGTCCTGAACGACGTCACCGAACAGAAAAGTGCCCAGATGCTGCGCGAGCAGCGGCGGGAGTCGGTGCATCAGGCGAGCCGCGTCAGCGCCCTGGCGGAAATCGCCTCGACGCTGGCGCACGAAATCAACCAGCCGCTGATGGTCATCGCCACCTATACCGACGCCTGTCAGCGCCTGTTGCAAACGCCGGAAGTCGACCGCGAGGAAATCATCACCGTGCTTGGCCGTTGCCATGACCAGGCGATGCGCGCCTCGTCGATCATCGAACGGCTGCGCGAATTCATCCGCCAGCGCCAGCATCAACCGGCGCTCTGGCCGGTTCTGGCGCTGGTGGCGGAGGTTCTCGATGTCTGCCGCCCGCTGCTCGAAGAAGTGCGGGTTGGCGTCGATAGCAGCCAGGTCGATGGCGCGCTGGTGATTGTTGGCGACCGCGTCTTGCTGGTGCAATTGCTGGTCAATCTGATCCGCAACGCCATCGACGCCATGCGCGCCGTGCCGGAAAACCAGCGGCGGCTGACCATCGCGGCGACCAGGGAGACTGATGTCAACGTGCTCATCTCGGTCGCCGACCGTGGCAGCGGTTTGTCAATCGAGGATACCGAAACCTTGTTCAAGCCTTTTTACACCACCAAGGGCGAAGGGCTGGGCCTTGGTCTCGCCATCTGCCGCTCGATTGCCGAAAGCCACAAGGGACGCTTGTGGGCGAGCGGCAATGCCGAGGGCGGCGCGACCTTCTACCTGACCATTCCCGCTGATACGTCTGCTGAGGCTGCCGCCGCATGAATGCTTCGACCGTTCCCTCGCAAGTCGTCTATATCATCGACGACGATGCCGACATCCGCGACGCTCTGGCGCTTTTGATGCGCTCGGCGGGATTGTCGGCGGCCTCCTTTCCCTCGGCCCGCGATTTTCTTGCCCGCGTCACGCCCCGCGATTCGGGCTGCGTGGTTCTCGACATCCGGATGCCGGGCATGAGCGGCATCGAGTTGCAGGCCGAAATGCACAAGCGGCGCATCGAATTGCCGATCATTTTCCTCACCGGCCACGGCGATGTGCCGCTAGCCGTCAAGGCGATGAAAGCCGGGGCCACCGATTTCATCCAGAAACCGCTGGAAGAGCATCGTCTGGTCATGGTCGTGACCCAGGCGTTGAAAGATGACGCCGCCCGGCCGCGCGGCGAGGGACAAAGCGACAGCCCGGCTGATCGTTTGTCCGGCCTCTCCCGGCGGGAACGGGAAGTGTTGCAGGAAATGGTGCTCGGTCGACAAAGCCGGGAAATCGCCGAAACGCTCTCGATCAGCATCAAAACGGTCGAATTCCACCGCGCCAATATCCGCGAAAAACTGGGCGCGACCAATCTGGCGGATTTATTCCGCCTGGTGTTCAAGGCGGAATAAATCAGGGGACAGGTTTCAGGGTACAGGGTTCAGTCATTCATGCGCGCCGAAGGCGCGGAAACTGGACTGAAACCTGTCCCCTGTAACCTGCATCCTGTTGCGTTATTTCAGCTTGCCGCGCACGACCTTGACCCGTTCCGGGGCTTTGATCGTCATCTGGCCGCCGCCGCCGGTCAGGTTGCCGCAAGGGCAGGCGGCTTTGATGTGGGGGACGGAATTGACGATCACCGAGCAATCGAGGCACTCGTAATAAAGGTCGCCGCCGGAGGGCAGCGCCGCCGGGTCGGGTTTCGGCTCCACCGGGTAAAAATTGTAGATTTTGCGCAGGTCGATATTCAGCATGTTTTGTCTCGTCTCGGTTTCGTTTCTGGTTTGGTCAAATCGCTCTCAGGCCGCGTCGAGCAGGGCGCTCGCCCGGTACTGCCGGTTGGCTTCGTCATGGCGTTCGAGCTGGTCGAACAACTGGGCGAGTTCGAGATGCGCTGGCTGCGTCGGCGCGACGGCCAGCGAGGCTTCGAGGTAACTTTGCGCTTTGCCCCACAGGCGCTGGCGGCGGCACATGCGGCCCAGGGCCAGGAGCAGCCGGGCGTCAGCCGGGTATTCCTTGAGCCAGGCTTCGGCGCGGCCAATGCGTTGCAGCGGCTCGCCGCCGGTGAGACGGCTATAGAGAATGAGCAAATCGCCCAGCCATTCGTCATGACCGGCGGCGTCAAAAGCCGCTTCGATCAATTTTTGCGCTTCGCCCTCGGCCTTGCCTGCCAGCAGCGCCTGCGCCGCCGCCAGCACGACGCGCTGACTGCGCTCGTCGGCTGGCAGCGCCCGCAGATAAACGGTCAATTCGGCAATGTCGTCGGCCAGCCGGGCGATGTTGCCGAGGTGGGCCTGAATCCGGGTTTCGCGCACGATCTGCGGCGGCAGCGCGGCGCGTTTGGCGAGTTGGCGGGTCAGCCGGAGAACGCCGTCCCAGTCGCCGATGCCTTGCCGCGAGCGCAATTCCAGACGCAAGGCGGCGATATGCCGCCCCTGTTGTTCCTGAAGTTTGGCCAGCGCCTGGAGCGCCTCATTGAAACGCCGCGCTTCGTTCAGCATTTCGGCTTCCAGCATGAGCGTCGCCGCTTCCGTGCGCGGGTCGCTGGCTTTGGCCTTGTCCAGCCATTCCTGCTGCTTTTCCGGCTCGCGCATACGCTGGGCGGCGCGGGCGGCGATGAGCGCCGAAAGGCCGCAGGCGGCTTCGGCGTCGTGCGCCTCGCGGGCTTTTTTCAGGGCCTGGCCGAAGCGGCCTTCAAAGAGCAGACGGACGGCGTCCTCGAACATCTGCACGGCTTTTTCCCGATGCCGTCTGGCCCGGAAATGCCGCGCCCGCTCCGGCAGGCTGAAGACGAGGGAAAGCGCGCGCAGAACGCCGTAAGCGAGGAGAAAAAGGAGCGCCAGGGCGATGACGAAGGTATTGAGCGAGATTTCGTAGCGCACGTTGGGCAGCACGAAAAGGAGGTAGCCGTCATTCATCCGGGCGCCGATGGCGACCGCCGCCGCCGCCGCGAACAAGGCGAGGAGCCAGAACAGCCCTCTCACCGCGCCGCCCTCGTGGCCTCTTGTTCGCGGCGCAGTTTAGCCAGCGCCGCGAGGCTGTTGCTCAGATCGGGCGCTTTGCCGCTGGCCGCTGGCAGGCTCAATGGCTGCAACTGGCCGAGCATTTCCTGCACCGCCGGATCGTTGGCGGCAAAAAAGCGTTGCAGCCAGTCGGTCGCCGCTTTCAGGTCGCTGCGCAAAGTCGCCTGGTCGCGGGCATGGAGCGCGAGGCGGGCGTCGAGGAGCCGCAGTTTGAGATTTTCCCGCAAAAAGAAAATCTGCTCCGGCGCGAGCAGGGGCGGTTCTTCACGATCCATGCGCTGACTGCGGACGAGGCCGCGCAATTGGCGCCAGACATCGGCGGCGGCCAGACGCCACCACGCGGTTTCGGCGGCAGCGGGTTCCGCAGTTGCCTCCGGATTGGCCGCCGGGCGGGCCGCTTCGCCGAGCGGCAGCTTGTCGACGCGGCTGATGGCTTCTTCCAGCGTGCGGTTGGCGCTGGCGATGTCGAATTGCGGCTGCCCTTTGAGGCGGCTGAGATCTTTGGCGATGGCGGCGCGCAGCGGCTGGTAACGCGCCGGGTCGAGGCCAGCCAGACGCGCCTCGGCGGTTTGCAGGGCGAGCGTCGCGGCGCTCACATTGGCGGCCAGTTGCAACTGCTGCGCGCCTAGGGTCAGCGCCAGTTCGACTTCGCGCAGGGCGGTTTCTTCGTTGTTGATGGCGAGGTTGTCGACCGTCGCCCGCAAGGTTTCACTTTGGCTGGCGGCTTCGCTCTGGCGGCTTTCGAGGGCGGTGAGTCTGGTTTGCAGGCTTTGCAGTTGCGCTTGCAGTTGCGTCTGTAACTGGCTGCGCTCGGCGTCAGCAAGGCGCTGATTTGCTTCGTTTTTCCGGTCGATTTCCTGC
>JAITWU010000127.1 GCA_031285115.1 Azonexus sp.
CGATTCCCGCCAGACGCTGCTGATTGCCTACAACGACGTCTCCAACCTGCGCCAGCGGAAAGCCCAACTGGATATTCAGGTGCCGCTTCTTGAGCGCACTCTGGTTGCCTACCGCGATCAGTTCAATATCGGTCAGCGCAGCCTGCTCGACCTGCTCGATACCGTGAATGAATTGCTCAGCGCCCGCCGCAATGCGGTCAATAACAATGCTGACCTGTCGCTCGCCTATCTGCGCACCTACGCCGGCATGGGCACCCTGCTGCAAGCCCTTGGCCTGCAACGGCTTGATACCGAAGAGCCGGAATCCGGCGATCTGGCGACCGTCAATGCCAGCGACCTGTGCCCGGCTGAAGCCGTCGATGTCCTCGCCCCCGACTGGGCGGCCCTCAACGCCAGGGCCAGTGAAGGCATGAAGAACAAGGGTGTGCCGCCAGCCGGGGCTACCGTTCCGGTTCCGCCCGCGCTTAAACCGGAACGCTGAGTCCGGGTTGCCTTTGAGGAACCGCCGGTTGGTTGTTGCCAACCGGCGGTTTTGTCGTTTACTGCGGGACAATTTTGCTTGCGGCCAAAATATGGCTGACTTAACAAAAAACCAGGCAAAAAGAGTGGGCGAGTCATCGCCGGTATTGGCGTAAAAGCCCCTCGCCCCCTTGGGGGAGAGGGGTTGGGGTGAGGGGGCTGACGCCGACGAGGCGCTTACCCCCTCTCCCTCATTCCCTCTCCCGCAAGCGGGCGAGGGACGATCGAGCCTTGCTGGTTGTGACACATGAGCTTCGTGCAACGGCCCAGCAAAATCGACTGGCATTGTCCGGTTATTTAATCGGACAGTTATAAATGAGTGGCGACCAGCCATACCCGCCGGTCGGCCTTTTTATTCTGGGGGCGCTCGAATTGACCAGATCAGAGGCGAAAGCGGTTGATGTTTTCCTTCATCCGTTCCGATACGGCAAGGAGTTGGCGGGAGCCGCCAGCCACGGATTCGACGGCGGAGGCGTTTTGTTCCGACATGTGGGCGATGGTCTGAATATTTTTTGCCAGATCGGCTGAGGCGGAACGTTGTTCGCACAGCGCCGCGGCGATGCCGTCGATGGCTTGCTGGGCGGCGTTGCGGGAGGTGTTGATGTCGCCCATCGCCTTGCTCGCGCTGGCGGTCGTGGCGACGATGTCATGCACCATGTCGCGGCTGCTGGTCATGCTGGCGAGCGAAGCGCCGGTGCTTTCCTGGATGGTGTTGATCATCTTGGTGATTTCCTGCACTGATTGCGTCGTTCGTTCGGCGAGCTTTCTCACTTCGTCGGCGACGACGGCAAAGCCGCGGCCCTGTTCGCCAGCGCGGGCGGCCTCGATGGCGGCGTTGAGGGCGAGCAGGTTGGTTTGATCGGCAACTTCGCGGATGACGGTGGTGATGTTGCCGATTTCCTGGGCGTGATCCGAGAGGGTTTGCACTTGCGTCCCGGTTTCTTCGACCTTGGCGGCGACGCCTTTAATTTTGCGGACGGCAACATCCAGTTCGCTGTTGCCGATGGTGGTCAACTCGCCGGTATGGGCAATGCCCGCGCTGACACCCTGCGAGTTGTGGCTGACCTGTTCGAGGCTGACCGTCAGTTCTTCCACCACGGCGGCGGCTGATGTCGTCGAATCGGACTGGGTGGCGATGCTGGTCGATACTTGCGCGGCGGCAGCGGAGAGGTGGGTGCTGAGATCGGCGATTTCGCCAGCGTCCTTGACGATCTTGCTGATGATCGCTTGCAGTTGCGTCTGCATTTGGCGGGTCGATTGCTTGAGTTGGCTGATTTCGTCCTTGCCCGTTCCGCCGGTCTTGGCGGGGTCGATCAAAACAGTCAGATCGCCGTTGGCGATGTGCTTGGTGACGGCCACGACTTCAGCCAGTGGCCGGGTAATGCCGCGCGCGATGCGGAGGCCGAGAAAAGCGCCGATGACGAGAATGAAGAGGCCAATGCCGCTGAACTCGATGGTGGCGGTTTTGAGGCTGTCTTTCGCCTCTTGCGCGCCTTTTTCGCTCAGGCCGATGTTGTAGGCGATCTGCTCGTCGATGACCGCCGAGGCGGCGCGGCGGAAAGGGACGAGGGTAGCGCCGATGAAGTCATAACCGGCGTCCTCGTTCTTCATGGCGAGGAGCGTATCGAGCGCCTTGTCATAGTCGGCGGTGGTGGCTTTGACCTTCTCGTACAGTTCCTTGTCCCTGGCGTCGGAAATGAGACCGTTGGTTTCGTAGGCCGTGACCGCTGCAGCAAATTTTTTGCGGGTGTCGGCCAGCCGGGTTTCGCTGTCGGTTCTTTTGGCTTGAGCTGCCGAGAAAGTCCGCATCAGCCGATAAGCGCCAATGTGTTCCTCGTAGAACAACGCTTCGATTCTTTCCAGCGCCCGCAGGCTGGGCACTGTATTTTCGTTGCCGTAGTTGGTCGTGGTAAACACTTGTGACATTTGCCCAAGCGCCAGAATGATGAGTATGGCGATGGCGGCAAGAAAAAAACCGATCAGCAGCATTAGACGTTTGGCGATGCTCATGATACCCCCTCCAGTTGGATGTCATTTTTGGGCGGCGTCGATAGCCGCCCCGCGTTCACCAATATACAACAAATTTAACAAAAATAATAAATATAAATTTTTTGCCAAGCCGACAACCGGCTTGACGCTGCCGCCAGACCAAAATCGGGAAAACCGCTTCTACCGGGCCGGATGATCAGCGGCTGAAATGTCCGTCGGCCAGTTCCAGCACGCGGTCGGCGCGGCTGGCCAGGGCGCGGTCGTGGGTGACCATGATGAGGCTGCTTTGTCGCTGGCGGACTTGTTCGAGCAAAAGGTCGAAGACCGTCCCGGCGGTCTGGCTGTCGAGATTGCCGGTCGGCTCGTCGGCGAGAATGCAGGAGGGCGCGGTGACGGCGGCGCGGGCGATGGCGGCGCGCTGGCGTTCGCCGCCGGAAAGCTCGCCAGGCCGGTGTTCGAGACGATGGCGGAGGCCGACGGCGGCAAGCATGGCTGCTGCCTGTTGGAGTGCTTTGGCGCGGTCGAGGCGGCGAATCAGCAAGGGCATGGCGACATTTTCGAGCGCCGAAAATTCCGGCAGCAGGTGGTGGAACTGATAAACGAAGCCGAGATGCCGGTTGCGCCAGTCGCCGCGCATCGCTTCATTCATGGCCGAAAAATCGCGCCCGGCCAGCGTGACCTGGCCCGTGGTCGGTTTGTCCAGCCCGCCCAGCAGGTGCAGCAGGGTGCTTTTGCCGGAACCGGAAGCGCCGACGATGGCGACGGTTTCGCCCGCCGCTACGGCGAGGTCGATGCCGCTCAATACGGTGACATCCAGTCCGTCGCCGCGAAAGGTTTTGCCCAACTGGCGGGCGCTCAACAAAATCTCACTCATAGCGCAGCGCCTCCGCCGGATTGACGCGCGAAGCCCGCCAACTGGGGTAAAGCGTCGCCAGCAGGGCGAGCGCGAAGGCAATCAGGGTGACGCCCCAGACATCGCTCCATTGCAGGTCGGACGGCAGGTCGGAGATGTAATAAACATCCTTGGACAGAAACTGGATGCCGAACAGCCGCTCGATGGCTGGCACGACAACGTCGATATTGAGCGCCAGCGCAACGCCGCCGACGACGCCAAGACCGAGGCCGATGAAGCCGACCAGAGCGCCCTGAATGACGAACATCGCCATGATCGAGCGCGGCCGCGCGCCGAGGGTGCGCAGAATGGCGATGTCGGCCTCTTTGTCGGTCACCGCCATGACCAGGGTCGACACGAGATTGAAGGCGGCGACGGCGACGATGAGGGAAAGAATGATGAACATCATCGTTTTTTCAATCTGCACGGCGCGGAAGAAATTGGCGTGGCTCTTGGTCCAGTCGCTGAGCCAGGCGTCGGCGTTGATGGTTGCGGCCAGTTCGCGGGCGATGCGCGGCGCGCTGAAGATATCGTCGACTTTCAAACGCACGCCGCTCACCCGGTCGTCCATCTGGTAGAGGCGCTGGGCGTCCGTCAGGTGAATGAGCGCCAGACCCGCGTCGTACTCGTACATGCCGACTTCAAACAGGCCGACGACGCGAAAAGATTTGAGGCGCGGCACGACGCCAGCGGGTGTTACTGTGCCTTGCGGCGCAATCAGGGTCACTTTGTCGCCGGTAAAGACGCGCAGCGACCGGGCCAGATCGGCGCCGAGAATGATGCCGAACTCGCCCGGCCGCAGGTTGTCGAGGCTACCGCTTTTGATGGTCTTGCGAAAATCGGCCACCTTGTCTTCCTGATCCGGCAAGATGCCGCGCACCAGCGCCCCCTTGACGCTGCCATCGACCGTGAGCATCGCCTGCGACTGGACGAACGGCGCCGCCGCCCGCACTTCCCGATGCTGCATGGCCGTATCCGCCACCGCCTGCCAGTTTTCCAGCGGGCTGTTGATGCCGGTGATTTCGATATGCGAAGCAACGCCGAGAATGCGCGTGCGCAATTCCTTCTGAAAACCGTTCATCACCGACAGCACGACAATCAGCGCCGCCACGCCCAGCGCGATGCCGAACATGGAAATGAGCGAAATGAAGGAAATAAAGTGATTACGGCGCTTGGCGCGGGTATAGCGCAGGCCGATCAGGAGTTCGTAAGGCAGGGCTTTTCTCACAATAGCCAACTCAAACCGCCAAGCTCAGGCGGTGCAAGTAGTCCCGGTAGCGAAACCCGTCAAGCCGCGCCGACGCCCCGAACTGCTCAACGGCAATATGCGTGCATAAGGTCGTCACATAAGCCTGTATTCGGGTTTGACCCTTTTCCACCAGGACGAAGGTTTTGGCCAAATCTTCCT
>JAITWU010000255.1 GCA_031285115.1 Azonexus sp.
GCAAGGCTGGGCCAGCGGCGGCAGCGATCCCTACGACCAGCGTTACTACCGGCAATGGATGCACGAGATTCCGCCGATGACGCATCGCGGGCGCGGGACGGTGGTCGATCTGCATCACAACATCCTGCCGCTGACGGCGCGCAACTCACCGCCCGCCGGGGAATTGCTGGCGTGGAGCCGGGCCTTGCCGGGCAGCCGTTTTCGGGTGCTGTGCCCGGTCGACATGGTGATCCATAGCGCAACGCATCTGTTTTATGAGAGCGAATTACAGAACGGTCTGCGTGATTTGTTTGATCTCGATGCCTTGCTCAGAGAGTTTTCTGCCGCAGAAGGTGATTTCTGGGATCAACTGGTCGCTCGCGCCATCGCCCTGGGGCTGGCGCTGCCATTGTTTCTCGCTTGCCGCTACTGCCTGAAATTGCTGGATACGGCGGTGCCGCCCGCTACCCTTGCCGAACTGGAGCGGGCCGCCGGGCTGGGCGCTGCCGCTTGCCGTTGGTTCGATGCCGTTTATTTGCGCGCCTTGATGCCGGATCATCCCTTGAGCAGCGATGCGGCGATGGCGCTGGCCCGGCTGGCGGTTTATCTGCGCGGCCATTATCTGCGTATGCCGCCGGGACTGCTGGCCGCCCATTTGAGCCGCAAAGCCGTGATGCGGCTGTTTCGCAATACCAGCCGAACCGTCTGATGCTTGTGGCGAAGACCAAATTCACTGTGCTTCGAGCAGCCGCTTCAGATATTTGGCCGGAATCGCATAGCTGATGCCCGATGGCTGGCTGAGGGCGGATTCCTTGCTGCCCTTGATGAAAACCATGTTGATGATGCCGATGACTTCGCCGCTGTCGGCGTCAAAGACCGGGCTGCCGCTGTTGCCGGGATAGGCTGTGGCGTCGAGTTGAAAAATGTTGAAAGCGCCGCGTCTGACCTGGAGAATCGCTTTTTCGCTCAATTGCCGGGCGGCGTTGCCGGGCAGGATGATGGGCGTGATCGAGGCGATCATGCCGCGATGGGTGACCGGCGAGAAGCCGAGCATACCGCCGATGGGAAAGCCGGTAAAACCGACCATCTGGCCTTCGCGGGCGCGATCCGAATCGCCGAGGGGGAGGGCGGGTAATGGCGCGCCGTCAAAACGCAGGAGGACGAGATCGCGCTCCGGGTCGCGACCGACGACGCGGGCGGAGCGCAGTTGCGGCTCGCTATTGGCGTCGCGGGCGCGGATGACGAGCGTCGACGCTTCCGGCCCCGCCTCCGCTGGAATGACGTGGGCGTTGGTGGCGGCGAGGTTGTCGGCGACGACAAAGCCGGTGCCGCGCATGACGAATTGCGGGCTGGCGGTTTTCTGGTATGTGCCGACGACGACGATGGATGGCTTGACACGGGTAATGGTGGCGCTCATGTCGGTCGCCACTGCTGGCAGCGCAAGGCTCAGGACGAAGAGCCAGATGACGGTGACGCGCCGCATGGTCACATCAGACGCCGGGCGGTGATTTTTGGCAATTCCGGCGAAGGCTCGGTGATGGCCGGGTCGAAGGGATGTTCTTCGCGCTTGAAAATTTCGCGGATACGCTGCACGTAATGGCGCGTCTCGGCATAGGGTGGAACGCCGTGGTAGCGGTTAACCGCCCCTTCGCCCGCATTGTAGGCCGCCGCCACGAGGGCGACATCACCCTCGAAATAGGCGAGCAGCCAGCGCAGGTAGGCGAGGCCACCGCGAATGTTCTGCTCGGGGTCGAAGGGTTTTTGCACCTTGAAGCGTTCGCTGGTTTCCGGGATCAACTGCATCAGGCCCTGGGCGTTTTTGGTCGAGACGGCGCCGGGGTTGAAGTTGGATTCAGCGCGAATGATGGCAAAAGCCAGACGCGGATAAACGCCGTATTGCGGGGCCAGTTGGCGCACCAGCGCCATGATCTTCTGCTGCTCCGGCGCGGCTTCTGAAACGATGTCTTGCCCTTCGGCGTCGAACAGGCATTCCGGCGGTTTTTCGCCGGGTTCGCCAACCTGGCGCAGCATCCGGGCCGCGAGCGCGTCGCCTTGTTTCGCCGCCATGGTGAAGAACCAGGCGGCGGTTGTTTCGTCGCGGGGCAGGCCGCGGCCATCGGCGTACATCAGGCCGAGGTTGTACTGGGCGATCATGTCGCCGAGGCGGGCCGCTTCGCAATAGAGTTGGGCGGCTTTTTGCGCATCGCGGGCAACGCCGTCGCCATGCTCGTATTGCACGGCCTCCTGGCGCAGGGCGGCAGCCTTGCCCTGATCCTGCCCCTTGTCGGCGGCTGGATCGGCCAAGGCCAGCGAGCAGCAAGCCGCCGCTATGGTGACAATGGCGGCGAGGCGGCAGGGGAGGGCGCGCGACCGGCAAGACATGGCGTGCCCCTTACAGCCGCCAGAAAGCGATGTCGGCAGCGGCAAATGTCTGGTGCTCAAACATGCTCTTGACATCGACGATGCCGCCGCCTTTTTTCAGTTTGGCGACAAAATCGGCTGTCGTCCGCTCTTTGAATTGCCGATGGCCGACGGCGGCGACGATGGCGGCGGAAACCGGCAGATCGTCCCAGGCCAGCAGTTCGACGCCGTACTCATGGCGGGCTTCGGCGGGGTCGGCGACTGGATCGTGGACGACGACGCGGGCGCCGTAGGTTTCCAGCTCGCGGATGACGTCGATGACGCGCGAATTGCGCAGGTCGGGGCAGTCTTCCTTGAAAGTCAGGCCGAGCACGATGATCGGGCAGTCCTTGACCGGGTGGCCGTTCTTCACCATCTGCTTGATGGTCTGCTCGGCGATGAACTTGCCCATGCCGTCGTTGATGCGTCGGCCAGCGAGGATGACTTCCGGGTGGTAGCCGAGTTTTTGCGCCTTGTGCGTCAGATAGTAAGGATCGACGCCGATGCAGTGGCCGCCGACCAGACCGGGGCGGAAGGGCAGGAAATTCCACTTGGTGCCTGCCGCTTGCAGGACTTCCAGGGTGTCGATGCCCATTTTGTCAAAAATGATCGCCAGTTCGTTCATCAAGGCGATATTGAGGTCGCGCTGGGTGTTTTCGATGACCTTGGCGGCTTCGGCCACTTTGATGCTGGAAGCTGGATAGACACCGGCGGTGATGACGCTGCCGTAAATTTTTTCGATGGTCGCCAGCGTTGCCGGGGTATCGCCGGAAACCACCTTGAGAATTTTGGTGACGGTGCGTTCCTTGTCGCCGGGGTTGATGCGCTCCGGCGAATAGCCGACGAAAAAGTCTTTCTTCCAGGTCTTGCCTGATTCGCGCTCGATGAGCGGGATGCAGACTTCTTCGGTGGCGCCGGGATAGACGGTGGATTCAAAAACGATGATCGCGCCCGCCTTGAGATTGCGACCGACCGAGATGGAGGAGCCGACCAGCGGCGAGAGGTCAGGCTGGTGCGCATCATCAACCGGGGTCGGGACGGCGACGACGACAAAATCGGCTTCCTTCAAGGCGGCGGGATCGGTGCCCATTTCGAGCCGGGTGGCGGCCCGCAAATCGTCGCTGCTGACTTCGCCGGTCGGGTCGACGTGTTTCTTGTAGGCGGCGATTTTGTCGGCGGAGAGGTCAAAGCCGATGGTCCGGTATTTTTTGCCGAATTCCACGGCCAGCGGCAAGCCGACGTAACCCAGGCCGACAACTGCGATGGTGGTCATGTTTTTATGTTCCTTTGTGATGAAATGAATGAGGGGGTAAATAGAAGTCAAACAGGGGGCAAACAGGGATCAAATGGCGCGTGTTCTGCTTCGCCCGGTTCAAAGTTCCTTTTGCAGGCGGGCGACTTCGGCTTGCAGGGGGAATTTGTCGCCGAGTTTGGCCAGCGCCTCCAGTTCCTTTCGAGCGGCTTCCTTCTGGCCGCTCTTGATGAGCACTTTGGCGAGATTCAACTGGATCGGCGCATTCTGCGGCGCGAGTTCATGCGCCTTTTGCAACAATTCGACGGCCCTGGCGTTTTCCCCCCGCTCGGCGAGCAGCATTGCCAGCGTATCCATGAAGGGCGGTTGATTCGGGGCCAGGCGGTTGGCTTTCTCGGCATATTCGATGGCCTTGGGCTGCTTCAACTGACCGGCGTTCCAGGCGAGATTGTTGAGCGCCAGCGCGTTGTCCGGGGCAATATCGAGCACGCTCTGGTAAAACTTGACGGCCTGGGCGTAATCCTTGCTGGCTGAGGCGACATCACCTTGACGCAGACGCAGGGCGATGTCCTTCGGGTGCTCCTTGTTCCAGCTTGCCGCCCAACGCTCGGCTTCGGCCTTGTCGCCGGAAAAAAGGAGCAGATCGTGCAGCTTGATCGCCAGTTCCGGCGACGGTTGCAGCTTGATGCCCCGGCGGTAGGCGGCGATGGCCTCGGGCCAGGCTTTTTGCGCGATGTAAATATTGCCTTCGAGGGCGTGGCCGATGGCTTCGCGGGGGCGCTGTTCCTGAATCTGGCGGGCGATGGCGAAGGCTTCAGCGGTTTTTTTCTCGTCTACCGCGATGGCAATCAGGGCGCGCTGGGCGTCGAGCAGATCCGGCTTGATTTCGAGCGCCTTTTTCAGATGCTTGAGAGCTTCTTCGCGGTTTTTGGCGGCTAGCTGGATTTCGGCAATACGCATCTCGGCGAGCGGCGAATCCGGCTGCAAACCAGCCAGCTTGCCGTAGGTGGCAAGGGCCTGATTGGTGTCCCCGGCCAGTTGCTGGCAACGGCCAAGGGCGTCGAGCAGCTCCGGATTGCCGGGAACGGCGGCGACGGCTTCGGTGGCGGCCATCTGCGCCTTTTTGTGGTCTTTGGCTTGCAGGTAATACTGGATCAGGATCAGGCGTGGTTTGCTGTCCTGCGGATTGACGGCGATGGCCTTGTTGATGAAGCCGGTCACTTCGCCCTCGCTGCCGCCCGTGCGGACGCTCAGTTCAGCAAGGGAGAGCAGCGCCGGAATATTGCGCGGGTCGGCTGCGAGGATCGAATCGAAACGCTTTTTCGCCGCCTCCGGTTTTTTCTCCGCCATGTCGAGCGTCGCCAGACTGACGGCGGCGGGGAAATAAGTCGGACTGAAAGTCAGCGCCTGGTCAAAACTCTTTCTGGCGCCAGCCACATCCTTCAGGAGCAGTTGTGTCCGCCCGCGCAGATTCCAGGTGGCCGGGTTGTTCGGCTGTTTTTTGTCGAGGGCGTCAATCGCCTTCAGCGCCTTGTCGAATTGTTTACCGCGCAGATAGCTGGCGATCAGGGCGAGATCGGCGCTGGACCCGGTATCCGTTTCGGCGATGACTTCCAGTTCGTCAATGGCGTTGCTCTTGCCCTGGGCCAGATGGGCGAGCGCCACCGAGGTTTTGCGCGTGGCGTTGCTGGGATCGAGTTTGGCGGCTTTGGCGAAATATGTCGCCGCTTTGTCGGCGTCGCCGCTTTGCAGGTAGATTTCACCGGCCAGGGTCAGCATCCCGGCGTCCCTGTCGATGCGGCCAATGATCGGTTGCAGCGCCTCCTCGGCCTTGGCTGCCTGACCTGAGCGGAGGTAGGTGGTGATCAGCAGGCGTCGGGCCAGTACGAGGCCCGGCGCTTGTTGCAGGGCCTTGTTGAGATGGATTTCAGCCTGACCGTAGGCGCGTAACTGGAATTCGACAGCGCCCGCAAGCTGCTGGATGTTCGGGTTGTTGGCCGAGGTTTTGAGCAATTCCTGCATGGTCTCGCGGGCGGCCTTGTAATCCTGGCGCTGGTAGAGAAGCGCGGTTTCCAGATAGAGGGTTTGCGGATGTTTCGGCGCCACTTTTTTGAGGGCTTCGATCTGCGTCGCCGCTTCATCATTTTTGCCCTGCTTCAACAGCGTATTGATGATGGCTGCATGGGCGAGCAGAAAATCCGGTCGGGCGGCGACGGCTTCGCGATAACGGGTGATGGCGCTGTCGGGATCATTTTTGGCGCCGCGCAGGGAACCAGCGAGCAACAGCGCATCCGGATTTTTCGGCGCGGCGGCGAGAACCTGGTCGACGATGGCGACAGCGCCATCAATATCGCCGCTGGCGGCCTTGAGGCGGGCCGTTGCCAGTTGCGCCGGGGCATAATCCGGCTTGGCGGCCAGCGCGGCGGCCAACTCGTTTTGCGCCAGATCGCGCTGGCCCTGGAGGATGTGAGCCTGGCTGAGGCTGGTTTTCAGGCTGGCTTGGGCGGTCTGGTCATCGAGTTGGCTGGCGCCGAATTGTTCGACCAGTTTTTTGGCCTGACCGGAGGCGAGCAGCGCCTGGGCCAGCAGCGGGACGGTTTGTCCGGCGGGGAATTTGAGGTCGAGCGCCTTTTGCAACTCAACCGCCGCGCCTGCCGCATCACCGCTATTCAAAAGCGCCTGGCCAAGCAGAAAGCGGGCTTCACCGAGATTGGGGTCGGCTTGCAGGGCGTTTTTCAACTGAATGACAGCCGCCTTGTTGTCATTTTTGGCGAGAAAATCTTTGCCTGAAGCGATCAACTGTTCCGGGCTTTCGCCGCAGGCGCCGAGAAAAACGGCAAGCAGGGTCGAGGCGATCAAGGCGGCTGGTTTTTTCATGATTGGTCTCCCGTTGGGATGGATTGTTTCAGACCCAGGCGGTGCATCAGGTCGTACAGCGTTGGTCGGCTGACGCCGAGAATTTCCGCCGCCCGCAGCAGATTGCCGTTGGTTCGGCCAAGCGCGGTGACGACGGCGTTACGCTCGGCATCGTCGCGGATCTGGCGCAGATTGATGAATTCCGTCCGCTCGGCGGGGCTGGCTTCGAGGCCGATGTCGGCGCGGCTGATCTGATGGCCGTCAGCCATGATGACGGCGCGTTTGATGCAGTTTTCCAGTTCCCGCACATTACCGGGCCAGGCGTGGGCTTCGATGGCGCGGATGGCGTCTTCGCTCAACGTCATGCTGCCACGGTTGTGCTCGCTGGCGAAGCGGCGGACGAAAGCATGGGCGAGCAGGGCGGCGTCGCCCTTGCGCTCGCGCAGGGGCGGAATGTTGATGACGATTTCGGCCAGACGATAGTAGAGGTCTTCACGAAAACGCCCGGCGCTGATCAGTGCTTTCAAATCCTGGTGCGTGGCGCAAACGATGCGCACATCGACGGGAATTTCCTGACGGCCGCCGAGACGCTCGATGACCCGTTCCTGCAAAAAGCGCAGCAGCTTGGCTTGCAGCGGCAGCGGCAGGTCGCCGATTTCATCGAGCATCAGCGTGCCGCCGTCGGCGCTTTCGATTTTCCCCGGCGTCGTTTTGGCGGCGCCGGTAAAAGCCCCTTTTTCGTAGCCGAACAATTCGCTTTCGAGCAGGTTGTCGGGAATCGCCGCGCAGTTGATGGCGACGAAGCGTTTATTTTTGCGCGGCGACGATTCATGCAGGCCGCGCGCCAGCACTTCTTTGCCGGTGCCGCTGCCGCCGAGCAACAGCACCGTGGCGTTGCTGTTGCCGACTTTTTCGACGGTGCGGCAGATGCGCAGCATTTCCGGGTCGCGCGTCAGGAGGCCGGTCAGGGCCGCCGGATGCTGGGCCGCTTGCAGGCGGCGGTTTTCCTGCTGCAAGCCGTGCAGATGGAAAGCGCGGCCGATGGTCAGGCCAAGCAGTTCCGGCTCGAAGGGCTTGGCGAAAAAATCGTAAGCGCCGAGGCCGATGGCGCGCAAGGCGTTGGCTCGATCGTTCTGGCCAGTGAGGACGATGACCTTGGTGTCGGGGGCGATGGTGAGAATCTGTTCGAGCAGACGGAAGCCTTCGGCAACCGAATCGGCATCCGGCGGCAGCCCGAGATCCATCGTCACCACCGCCGGATGGTGGCGATGCAACTGACTCAAGGCGCTGTCGCGGTCACCGGCGGTAATCGTCTCGTACTGGTCAAACGACCAGCGCAGTTGTTTCTGCAAGGCCGGATCATCCTCGACGATGAGCAGGGGACGCGGTTTTTCCGTAGTCAAGCAGTTTCCCTTTCGCGCAAATCCGATTCCGTGCGTACCTCAAAGAGCGGCAATAACACGGTTATTCGGGTGCCTTTCCCAACTTCACTCTCTACCAGCATTTCACCGCCCAGTTCACGAATGTACTGGGCGCTTTCGTAAGCGCCAATCCCCATGCCGGCCCGTTTGGTGCTCTGGAACGGCTTGAACAGACGTTCGCGGATAAATTCCCGGGTCATGCCGTGACCGCTGTCGCTGACTTCGACCGCCGCCCGGTCGCCACGCCGTTCCAGCTTGATGGCTACCTGTCCTGAAGGGTCGGTGGCATCCAGCGCATTTTGCGCAAGATGGCCGATGACCCGTTCCAGACGGTCTTCATGACCGCGCGCCGCCAATTTCTCGCACAATTGTACGTCGACCACTCGGCCCTGGCTGGATTTTTCCTCACGGATACGTTCTATGACATCAGCAAGGCCGACGCCGAAGGCCGTGCCCGGCGGCGTTGCCCCTTCGCGCAACTGCATCATCAACTGCCGCATACGTTCGACCGAGTGCTCGACGGTCATCAGCATATCCTGCTGGAATTCCGGATTGGCGCGGTGGCGTTCGGCATTTTTCAACATTAATGACAATTGAGTGATGATGTTTTTCAGGTCATGGACGACAAAAGCCGACATCCGGTTGAAGGCGTCGAACTTGCGCGCTTCGAGCAGCGCCTCGGTGGCCTGCATGTTGGCGAGAAAACTGGCCGCCTGACAACCAGCGGTGCGCAGGAGATCGTTCACTTCCCAGTTGACATCGATTGGCGTGCGCGAATTGGCCAGGACGACGAAGCCGGTCATCTCGCTGCCGATCATCAGCGGCACGATGAGCCAGGCGCCGGGCAACTCGGAGAGCCAGGACGGGATTTTGAGTTCCCGGTAACGGCCTGGATAGCTGCGATATTCCTCAAGGTTTACGATCCAGCCGCTGCGCATGAGAAATTGCGCCAGTGACGAATCGGGTGGTTCCGGCGCTGGGCTTGAGGCCATGTTCCAGTGCGTCGTCTGGCGATAGTTGGCTTCGCCCGTTTCGCGCAGCCACAGGCTGCCGCCCGAACTTTCGACCATCGCCGCCAGGCCGCGAATCACCTGCTGGCCCATAGCCAGCGGCGACTCCTGAGCCGACAGGGTGCGCGTGAAACGCAGCCATTCTTCACGGTAGTCGTAGCGGTAGCTGAAAAAATGCTTGCCGACGAGCACCCGCACCTTGGCCCGCACCGTGCCCGACGCAAGCAGCACGCCAAGGCCGAGCAGGGTGGCGAAAAGTAACGCCAGTTGCAGCGCCTGCCCCCAATCGCCGCCGAAATAACGGACGTAATAGCCAACCCCGGCCATGAACATCAGGTAGACGCCAGCCAGCAGCAGGCTGGCCGAATGGAAGACCGCCTGTTGCGAGAGGCGGACTTTTGCCGACCAGTCGCGGTTGCGCAGGGTTGCCAGCAGCAACAGCGGCACCGTCAAGGTATGGACGATGCCGCGCGCCGTGAAGGTGTCCTGGTTTATCCGGTTGAACATCAGGGCGTCGGAGAACAGGTAAATATCGAAGATGAACTGTCCGCCAAGGGCGAAGCAAAGCGGTTTGATGTTCCACACCGCATCATCGTTTACGCCGCGCAACAGTTGTTCAACCAGAATCAGACCGAGCACCGGCATGGCAAGCGCGAGGAACATGGCGTTATGCAGCCACTGCTCGTCCTCCCACTGGCCGGAAAATTTCAGCAACTGCCACAGCAGGCCGCCGCCGATGCTCAACCAGCAGGCCGGAATGAGCCAGCCGGGAAGAACGTTGACGTTGGTCTGGCTGTTGGTCGCTTCCGGTTTCAATAACAAGATGAGAAAAGCGAACCAGGCGCCGTAGCGCAGCATGTCGCCAATGGCCGCAGGGAGCTGGCTCGGTAGATCATCGGTGGCGAAAGTCGACCACGACAGCCAGACCCACAGCAGCGAGCAGACAACGGCCAGCCAGAGCGCCCGCAGATGCCGCGCCGATTGCCAGGGGAGGCCGACAGACAGCAAATAAACCGCAAACAGCGTGTAGGCCCCGGCGGCAAGGCCGAAACTCCAGGCAATCAGCGGCGCCGAGGCGATATCCATGAATGGGAACACCTCCAGACGGAGGTGACTATTGGGCGCCCTTGCCGGTCAAGACGACGCCGACCGTCTCGAACAGAACCAGAATGTCGAGGAAGAGAGAGTGGTTCTTGACGTAATAAAGGTCGTACTGCAACTTTTCAGCCGAATCTTCGACCGTCGCGCCATAGTGATAGCGCACCTGCGCCCAGCCGGTGACGCCCGGTTTGACGCTGTGGCGGACGGCGTAAAAGGGAATTTCCCGGGTCAATTGATCGACGAAGAAAGGCCGCTCGGGACGCGGGCCGACCAGACTCATGTCGCCCTTCAGGACGCTGAACAGTTGCGGCAGTTCGTCGATGCGCAGCTTGCGGATGATTTTGCCGACACGCGTGACCCGGTTATCGTCCTTGCTCGCCCAGACCGGCTTGCCGTCCTTTTCGGCGTCGCGGCGCATACTGCGGAATTTGATGACCTTGAACAACCGGCCATTCAAACCAACGCGCTCCTGGGTGTAGAACACCGGACAACCGTTTTCACTGACGATGGCAATTGCCGTAAACAGCATGACCGGCGTCGCCAGAACCAGCAGAAGGGTGGCGCAAACGATGTCGAAGATCCGCTTGACGAAAGTACGCCAGGCGCCCTGACGGAAACCCTCGCCAAAAATCAGCCAGCCGACGTAGAGCGATTCGAGGCGGATCTGGCCGAGGGTCTGTTCAAAGTGGCTGGCCAGATCGAGAACGCGGATGCCTTGCAGCTTGCAGTCGAGCAGTTCGCGCAGCGGCATGGCGCCGCCGCGCCGTTCGGTCAGCGCGACGACGATTTCATCGGCGCGCATGGCCAGCGCCGTGCTGGTGAGCGAACTTTCCGTGCCGAGTATGGCGTCGCCCGGGACGGCGGGATGCGTTTCGTTGGGGGCCGGGAAGAAGCCGATGATTTCCGCTGAAGGGTCAGATTTGTTCAATTCCCGCTTGACGGCCAGCGCGCTGGCGCCGGTGCCGTAGACCATGATGCGCCGGGTCAGGATGCCGGTCGCCGATGACTGGGCGGCGGTGATGCGGGTCACCAGCATCCCGAAGACGGCTGACATAGCTGACAGTTGCATGAATTCGCGGTTGATGCCGGTCAGCGGCAGCAGGGCGTAAATGCCGTAAGCGACGGGAACGGCGACATAGAGCGAGAGCACGGCCCGGGCGCGGGCATCCATCGGCGTGCGCTGATTGAAGCGGTGGTAAAAGCCGAGCCAGGAATTGATCACCAGCATGGCGACGGCGAGCAGGACGGCGAACAGCAGCACCTGGTGGTGATTGACCGGCAGTCCGTTGTACACCCACATCATGGCGATTGCGATGCCGACGATGATGAAGGAAAAATCAAACAGCATCTGCAGCAGCGGTCGCCAGCGTATCCAATGGTTGAACAGCTTGATCATGATCAGTTTCCGTTTCCCGGCAGTCCGCGTTCGTTGGTCATATCCGGATTGGTTGAAAGCGTCAAAAAAGCACTCCGGAACGTGCTTGCCGGGTAGATGGGCGATTTATCCGGCGTTATTCCACGTTGATGGGGACATTCTAGAAAGGGCGGAAAATTATGCCTGCGCACTATTTCACGAAGCGGAAAAAGTCGTGACAACGGCGAATAGACGGCTGGGACGACTCTGTGGCGGGGCGGCGCGTCGCTGTAGAACGGCGTATTTTTGCGGGTATTTTCATCGACTTGAGGAGTAAACTGTCCAGCATAATTTTTCGGGGCTGCGAGTGTACCCGGTATTGGGGAAAAAATCCTGAGCGTCAAAACGGCATGTTGCTCCTGTTGCGCCGTAAACCTTTGCCGGATGCCTGATGTATAAACTCCAACCATGACAGATTGATGAAATTCGCCGCAAGGATCATCCGATGGCAAGCGTTCCAACCAAAGCACTGAGAAAACTGTTCCACCAAGGCTTGCGCCGGATGTTGGCGGCTTTGCCGCGCGAAACCCGCTTTGCCGTTTATCGCTCCTTCGTCGATTGCGACCCGGCGCCGAGCCAGCGTTTGCAGTTGAAAATTGCCGAAACACGCGAAGAACTCGAAGCCAGCTTTACGCTCTTGCACGACGCCTATGTCAATGCCGGGTTCATGAAACCTGATCCGTCAGGGATGCGGGTCACGCTCTACCACGCCTTGCCGACGACGACGACGCTCTGCGCCAAGTGGGATGGCGAGGTGGTCGGCACCATTTCGCTGATCCGCGAAAGCGTTTTCGGCTTTCCGCTGCAAAAAGTTTTCGATCTGAGCGCCGTCCGGGGCAAAGGCGGCAATCTTGCCGAAGTCTCGGCGCTCGCTGTGCATCCGCAGTTTCGCAAAACCGGCGGGGCGATTCTGTTTCCGCTCATGAAATTCATGTACGAGTATTCGAGCGAGTATTTCGATACCCGCCATCTGCTCATTGCCGTCAATCCCAACCGCATCGAGATGTACGAATCGCTGCTGTTTTTCGAGCGGCTGACAGCCAATGTCGTCGATAACTACGATTTCGCCAACGGCGCGCCAGCGGTCGGCGCGGCGCTCGATCTCTACCAGGCCCCGGCGATCATGGCGCCGGTCTATGCCAGCAGGCAGCCGAACAAAAATCTGTTCGCCTACTTTTCGCAGGTCAAGCTGCCCAACCTGCAATTGCCCAGCCGCCGCTATTTCACGACCAACGACCCGGTGCTGACGCCGGAACTGCTCGATTATTTCTTCAATCAGCGGACTCAGGGCTTTGCCAATCTCGACGACCGCAAGCGCGCCCTTCTCCATTCCATTTACGATCTGGCGGCCTACCGCGCTGTTCTGCCCGAGCTGGCGACGACGCCGGGTGAGGGCGGTCAGTTGCGCCAGCATCGGCGTTTTTCGGTCAAATGTCCGGGTCTGATCCGGCCCGATGCGCCGGGCGGCGCGGCGGGGGAATTCCCGGTGCAGGTGATCGAGGTTTCGGAACACGGTTTTCAGGCTTACGCCCGGGAAGGGCTGCCGCTCAATACCTGGAGTTCCGCCACGGTACAGTTGGGACGCCGCGAAACTTCCGTGATGAAGGCCCTGGCCGTGCGCGATAAAGCCAATGGCTTCAACGGCTTTTACGGCTTCAAGGTCGGCGAGCCGGATCTGGTCTGGCGCAAATTCGTAAACGCCCTTGAGCGCGGGCTGACCCACGGCGATCTGGAAAACGCGACCTTGTTCCTCGCTTGAGGGGCCGCAATTATTCCATTTTCAGATCAAGCGAGTACGCGAAGACGAAGCGCCGACAGTGCTATCGCACGGCAAGCGAAGTCGACAAAGTAATCGTTTGATCTGGAAATGGAATCACACCAATACTTCGACCACCGCCGGGTGGCCGAGAAAGGCTTGCGGGCTGGCGCTTGCGCCGTAAGCGCCGCTCTGGAAGATGACGACGAGGTCGCCGGGCCGGGCGGGCGGCAGTTCCATGCGTTCGGCGAGCAAATCGAGCGGGGTGCACAGCGGGCCGACGACCGAGGCGGTTTCAGTATCCGTTGCCGCCATCCGGTTGCCGATGGCGACCGGGTAGTTTTTGCGCAGCACCTGACCGAAATTGCCGGAGGCCGACAAATGATGGTGGAGACCGCCGTCGACGACGAGAAAGACCTGTCCGCGCGACAGTTTGCGGTCGATCACCCGGGTCACATAAACCCCCGCTTCGCCAACGAAATAGCGGCCCAGTTCAATGACCAGTTCGGCGCCCGGCATTTCGACGGCGGCGCAGGCCGCCAGTTCGGCGAGATTGGCGCCGATCGGCGTCAGATCGAGGCGCTGTTCACCGGGAAAGTAGGGGATGCCGAAACCGCCGCCGAGGTTGAGAAAGCGGACCGGAGCGGGGGCATGATCAGCCAGACGCCGGGCCAGCGCCCAGGATTTTTGCTGCGCTTCACAAATGGCTTCGGCTTTGAGATTCTGCGAACCGGCAAAAAGATGAAAGCCCTCAAACTGAAGACCGGCTGCGCCGATTTCGGCGAGAAGTTGCGGCACGGCTTCGGCATCGACGCCGAATTGTTTGGGGCCGCCGCCCATCTTCATGCCTGAACCCTTGAGTTCAAAATCCGGATTGACGCGCACGGCGACCCGCGCGGCAACGCCCAGTTCAGCCGAAACCGCCGCCAAAACGCCGACTTCGCGGAAGGATTCGAGATTGATGAGGACGCCCGCCGCCACCGCCTGCCGCAATTCGCCAGCGCGTTTTCCCGGCCCGGCAAAGCTGATTTCATGCGGATCAGCGCCAGCATCCAGGGCGATTTTTAGTTCGCCCGCCGAAGCCACGTCAACGCCATCGACCAGTCCGGCCAGGAGGCCGACCACGGCGGGCATCGGGTTGGCCTTCATGGCGTAGTGCAGTTTGACGGCGGGCGGCAGGGCGGCCCGCAATTCGCCGACGCGGCTCACAATGAGCGCCCGGTCATAGGCATAAAACGGCGTTTGGCCGACGCGGGCGGCGAGACGTTCGAGCGGTAGGCCGCCGATCAGCAATTGCCCGTCGGCAACGCGAAACTGCGTCAGCGGGGCGTGGGCGGGCAGGGGGCGGGCAGACATCAGAAATTCCTGGGCGGGCGAAGGGTTAACCAAGGTGGGCGGCCACCCATTCGGTAGCCAGGGTCTTGCGGTCGATCTTGCCATTGGGATTGCGCGGCAGCGGGCCATCGCGCACGTCGATCCCGGCGGGAACCATGTAGGCGGGCATACGTTGCCGACATTGGCCGAGCAGTTCGGCCACATCCACCGCGCCGCCCGGCGGCGGCGTGACGATGACCTGAATGGCCTGGCCGAGGCGATCATCATCGACGCCGAAGGCGACGCATTCGCCGATCATCCCGGTCGAATAAAGAATTTCCTCGACTTCGGTGGGACTCACGCGGTAGCCGGAGGTTTTCATCATCTCGTCGCGGCGGCCAATGAAATACAAGAATCCCTCATCATCCATGCGCACCGTATCGCCGGAAAAAACGGCCATTTCCGGCAGCACCAGCCCCGCCTCACGGCCCGGCGCGGAGAGCGGCAGCGGCTTGTAACGCTCGGCGGTTTTTTCCACATCATTCCAGTAACCCAGCCCAACCAGCGCGCCGCGATGCACCAGTTCCCCCGGCTCGTTGGCGGCGCAGGGCGAGCCATCCTCGCGCAGCACCAGAATCTCGGCATTGGGAATCGCCTTGCCGATCGAATCGGGACGGCGGTCGACCTCAGCAGGCGGCAGATAAGTCGAGCGGAAGGCTTCCGTCAGGCCGTACATCAAAAAAGGCTGGCTCCGGGGCAGATGGCGGCGCAGGGCGTCGAGCGTCTCGCGCGGCATACGGCCACCGGTGTTGGCGAAGTAGCGCAGATGCTCGCTCACCGATGGCGGCCAGGAAAGTTGCGTAAGCTGGATATAGAGCGGCGGCACAGCCGTGAGGCCGGTGACTTTTTCGCGCTCGATGGCCTTGATGACATCGCGCGGCAGCAAATAATTGAGCAGCACGACCCGGGCGCCAACATGAAAAGCCGTGGTCAACTGGCTGAAACCGGCATCAAAGGATAGCGGCAGGGCGGCAAGCAGCGTGTCGCCCGCATGGTTGCCGAGATAACTGGCGACGCTCTTGGCCCCGGCCACCATATTGCGATGCGAAAGCACCACGCCTTTCGGCTTGCCGGTGCTGCCCGAGGTGTAGAGGATGCCGACGACATCAGTGTCGATCACCCGATGACCGCTGGCTGGCGGCGCGGCGAGCAGGTCGCGCCAGCGCAGCAGATTGAGCTGGCCGCAGGCGTCCGGCGCTTCGCCCGCATCGAGGACGACGACATGGCGCAGATCGTGGCAGGCCGCCAGCGTCTCCTGCAACAGCGAGAGCCGTTCGGCGGAAGTGACCAGCACGCGAACATTGCAATCGCGCAGGATGTAGCCAACCTGTTCCGGCTTGAGCAACGGATTGAGCGGCACAAAAACCCCGCCCGCCGCTGGTGCGCCAAAGCTCGCCACCACCGTTTCAAAACGCTTTTCGAGATAAATGGCAACCCGCTCGCCGCGTTGCAGCCCCAGGACCATCAAGCCCGAGGCAAAACCGGCGACTTGTGTTTGCAAATCACCATAGGCCAGCGATTCCTTGCCATAGGTGAGCGCGGTAGCCGCAGGCGTCCGGACGGCGGCGCGGGCGATCAGTT
>JAITWU010000283.1 GCA_031285115.1 Azonexus sp.
CCGAAATCGAAGCCTGCTCCAACCCGGCAGCCAAGGAAAAAGCCGGTAAAAAGGTGTTCACTCCGGAACAACTCAACCTCCGCGCCGCCTTTCTTTCGGCCATTGGCGAGGGCGGCGCGCGCGATGACTCGGGCAAAGAGCACGCCGTTCGTCTGGTCATCGAACCCGCCTCGTCGCGGCAGGGGCAGGATGACCTGATCCGCCTCCTGCTCGCCCACACCAGTCTCGAAACCAACGCCGCAATCAACCTCACCGTCCTCGGCGTTGGCGGCAGCCCGCGTCAGGCGTCTCTCTACAGCCTGATCGAAGAATGGTGCCGCTTCCGCCTCGCCACGGTCGAGCGGCGCACCCGCCATCGGCTCGATGCCGCCGAAAAGCGCATTCACATTCTCGAAGGGCGGCTTGCTGTGCTGCTCGACATCGACCGGGTGATCAAAGTCATCCGCGAATCGGATGAGCCGAAAGCCGACCTGATCGCCCACTTCAAACTGACGGCGATTCAGGCCGAAGATATTCTCGACATTCGGCTACGCCAGTTGGCCCGCCTCGAAGGCATCAAAATCGGCGAAGAACTCGGTAAATTACGCGAAGAAGCCGCCAGTTTGCGCCACCTGCTCGATTCCGGCGACGCCCTGCGCCAATGCGTCGCCGAAGAAATCGAGCAGGACGCCAAAAAATACGGCGACGCCCGGCGCACCCTGATCGAAGCCGCCGACAAAGTGACCCTTTCCGACACCCGAAGCCTGTCGATTCCCGATGAGCCGACCACCCTCATCGTCTCCCGGCACGGCTGGCTGCGTTCGCGCAGTGGTCACAACATTGACCCCGCGCAACTCACATTCCGCTCCGGCGACAGCCTGCTCGCCTGCCTGCCCTGCCGCACCGTCGATCATCTGGTTCTGCTCGACCACAAAGGCCGCGCCTATTCCCTTGCCGCCGCCGACATTCCCGGCGGCAAGGGCGATGGCGTCCCGGCGGCCTCGCTCGCCGATTTTCAGGATGGCGGCAAGCTCTGCCTCGCCCAGGCCGTTGCGGCGGAAAAAATTTATCTGCTCGCCGCCGACGGCGGCTACGGCTTCTGCTGCCGGGGCGAAGACCTGCTCTCACGCGGCAAGGCGGGCAAAGCCTTGATGACCGTAGACGACCCCGAAACCCCGGCGATTTTCCAACCCGCCCCGGCGAGCGGCGAGGTCGCCCTGTTCACCCGCGATGGCCGGGCGCTGGTTTTTGCCGCCGCTGAAATCCGCCTGCTGCCCAAAGGCCGCGGCCTCAAACTGATCGCCGCCGCCCCCGGCAAAACGGCGCTGGCGGAAATCGTCCCGGTCATTGATGGTGTTGCTGGCAAACTCAAGGGTGAACGCCTTGAATTCTGCCGTGGACAGCGCGGCGGCAAGGGTAAACCGCTCAAAGCCGGGCGCAAATCAGTCTGATGGCAAAAGCGGGCGTAAAAAAAACGGAGCCAAGCTCCGGTTTTTTTGTAACTACAGACGACTATAGTCATTCTGCAAAATAATCAGACATATCAGGCGCTTGCCCGAGCCTGATGCAAAACAGCCAGTTCGGCGCGATCATCCCTCTCCCCTTGTGGGAGAGGGAAAGAGGGAGAGGGGTACGGCGCTTGCAGGTGCGCCCCCCTCTCCCCAACCCCTCTCCCGCAAGGGGCGAGGGGCTGTGACGATAACCACCGACGCGGGAATTCTGAAACGCTGCTTGCCGCGATCTGATTTATTTTTGTAACAGATCTAAATCTCAGGCAGCCTTTTTGCCGCCCGTTTTCGGGGCAACGGCGTTGACCGCTTTCAAGGTCGCTTCGGTGGCGGCGGAAACATTGGCTTCGGCCACTTCAGCGGCCTGCTTGGCGGCCTTGTTCACGTTCTCGTAAGTTTCGTTGGCGGTCTTGATCGCCGACTTGACGGCGGCCACCGTCGCTTCCGAACCAGCCGGGGCGGAGGCCAGCGCCTGTTCGACCAGACCGGAAACCTTGGCGTTGGTGTCGGCGATATGGCTTTCGACTTCCCTGGCGATCTTGTCTTTGGTTTCGGTGGCGATGGCGATCACGTTGCGCGAGTATTCCATGCCCTTTTCAATGTTCGGCGAAGCGAACGATTGTTGCAGGTCGACGAAAGACTGGACATCTTTCGCGCCAAACAGCGTGTTCAGATTGGCAGTCGAGGTCTCAAAAGCCGAACGGGCAGCCGCCAGATTGAGGATGGCAAGACGCTCGATACCATCAAAGGTGGTGTTGGCGAAAAACTGGGCAAAATTCAAACCGGACTTGGCGAATTCCTGGGGTTTGGCAAACATGGCAGATCTCCTGAAAATTGGGGGTACTTGGTTTAATTGCTTATGTTGCACTGCAACATGACCGAATTTTAGCCCCGCAATTTGCCTTGTCAAGAACTTTGTTGCATTGCAGCAAATTATTTTTTGGCTTGCCTCCAGGGCGAGCGCGCTTAAAGAAACGCCACCTAGGCAGCGGCGCACAGCAAGGATAGAAACGCCACCGGCACGCCAGCTTTTGAGAACTCGCCGAGGCTGATGGCAACCCCGCGCTGACGCCCTTCTCGAGATTGCCGACTTTTTCGGCGACCCAGTCATAAAAACCGGCGACCGAAAACGCCGACGACATGACCATCAACCCGAACAGCAGGCCGACCGTCCGGTAATCCACCGCCGCCCGGGCCGCTTCCGGCGAGATGCTGCCGCTCGCAACCAGCAGCATGGCGCCAGCGAGCACGGCCCCGGTCCGGTCGAGGCGAAACCCCGGGAAATGGCCGATCGCCAAGGCGATATAGACACAACAAAAGAGGATGAGAGTCAGATTCATGATCTCGCAAGGCAACAACCGTTTTGACGCATGACCAGTGTTTTTCGACCCTGGCGCGTCTATCGGGGTTCCGCCCGGTGGCAACGGCTTTGCCAATCAAATTCGGCAAATACCGCGCAAAGAAAAGGGCGCCTCTTTGAAGGCGCCCTATCTTTATATGGTTGGCGCGCCCGGAGCGATTCGAACGCCCGACCCTCTGGTTCGTAGCCAGATACTCTATCCAACTGAGCTACGGGCGCGCTGCCAAGCCGCGCATTATACTGACCTCGGCTTTGATTGCAAGCCGTTTTCGGGAATTTTCCTGTTCATGCCCGCCGAACCACGCGCCGGTCGGCCTGCTCATTCCATTTTCAGATCAAGCGAGTACGCGAAGACAAAGCGCAGACAGTGCTGTCGCACGGCAAGCGAAGTCGACAAAGTAATCGTTTGATCTGGCAATGGAATCAGAGCGGGCGGTACAGTCGACGCGGCAGCACCGATGGCAGGGCTGGCAACAAATTGATCAGGGATTCCCACGGTTGGGCGGCGTTTTTCGCCATGACTTTCGATGAGCTATCGAGAACGCCGGGAATGCCGAGCATGGCAATCAAGGCAAGGCAGGCAAAGGGGAATTGTTCTCTGGTCACTTTCGGCGCTCCGGTGGTTACTGAGCGTTACAAAGCAAATTTTGTGCTAGATAATTTTTATTTAATAATCAAATAGATAAATAAAAATCCCGATCTGCTGCGTCGCTACCGGGCGACAACTCGCCCGGTTCATGCCCCATCTGCCGCTATTCCTCTTTACCGCTGGCGCTGTCGCTGCGGAACATGGCCGGGGTCAGATCGTGTTTTTGCAGCAGGCGGTAGAACTCGGTGCGGTTGCGGTCGGCGATGCGGGCGGCGTCGGCGACATTACCATCGGTCAGTTTGAGCAGTTGGACTAAATAGTTGCGCTCGAAACGCTGTTTGGCCTCGGTGTAATTCAAGGTTTCCATGGTCGGCACGCGCAGGGCGCGCTGGACGAGGGAAAGCGGAATCAGCGGCGTCGACGTAAGGGCGCAGCTTTGTTCGACGACGTTGTAGAGTTGCCGGACATTACCCGGCCAGGAAGCTCCGGCCAGGGCTTCAAGCGCCTCCGGCGCGAAGCCGGTGATCGGCTTGCCGTATTTGGCGGCAACCTGCTGAACGAAATGGGTGGCCAAGAGCGGAATATCCTCGCGCCGCTCGTCAAGCGGCGGCAGGGTCAGCGACACGACATCGAGCCGATAATAGAGATCTTCGCGGAACTGTCCGGCAGCCATAGCGGCATCGAGATCGCGGTGAGTCGCCGAGAGCAGGCGAATATCGACGGCTTCGGCCCGCGTCGCGCCAACCGGGCGAACCACGCGCTCCTGCAGGACGCGCAGCAGTTTGACTTGCAGCGACAGCGGCATGTCGCCGATTTCGTCGAGAAACAGCGTGCCGCCGTTGGCCGCCTGAATCAGGCCAACGCGGCTGCTGGCCGCCCCGGTGAAAGCGCCTTTGACGTGGCCAAACAGTTCAGATTCGAGCAAAGGTTCGGGAATCGCGCCGCAATTGATGGCGACGAAGGGGCCGCGCGCCCGCAGGCTGGCCCGGTGGATGGCGCGGGCCAGCATTTCTTTGCCGGTGCCGCTGTCGCCACGGATGAGGATGCTGGCGTCCGACCGGGCGACCATGCGCACTTCGGCCATCAGTTCGGCCATGCGGCTGCTGCAAAAAACCATACCGGCGAGCCAGTCGCCCGCCGCTCCGGCGCTGTCGGCGGCCAGCGGATCAGACGCCGGAGCGGGGGCCGACAGACTGAGCGCCTGATCAATCTTGGCCAGCAGCGTCTGGCTGTCGAAAGGCTTGGTCAGATAGCCGAACACGCCCTTGGATGTGGCGCTCACGGCGTCGGGAATGGTGCCGTGCGCCGTCAGCAGAATGACCGGCAGACTGGGCCGGGTGAGGCGCAATTCCTCGAACAGCGACAACCCGTCGCGGCCCGGCAGGCGAATATCGCTGACGACGACGCGCGGCGCTTCGACGGCAATCCGGGCCAGCGCCTCTTCCGCCGAACCGACCGCCGTCACCCGAAAACCGCGCGCCTTCAAGCGGATGGTCAACAGGCGAAGAATGTCCTCATCATCATCGACGATCAGAATATGGGCGCCCGCGTTGCCCGCCGCCGCGTTACCCGTCATCATCGCTGACCGCCCTGCCCGGCTCGCGGCTTGGCGCGCGGCGTCAGGGTGCGCTCGATGTCAGCGAGGCCGTCGAGTTTTTCCTGAAGCTCCTGGGCCTTGCGCTGGCTTTCTTTGATCTGGCCGCCCTGGCGTTCGATCTGGGCTTCGAGGCGCAGGCGCTCGCCGTAGTAATCAGCCAGCAATCTGGCGAGAGCGCGCAGTTCCTGCGCCGCCGGATCGCTCGCCCGCAGCGCCTGCTCGACCAGCGCCAGCGCCCTGGCGGCGTCGGCCTGACCGTGCGGATGACCAATCACCATCGCCTGACGCAACTGT
>JAITWU010000369.1 GCA_031285115.1 Azonexus sp.
GCAACCCCCCCCCCCCCTGCCCCACGCGCATATCCCCCCCCCCCAACCACCCCCCCCCCCCGCCCCCCGGGGGCGCGGGGCCGGGGGTGCGGGGGCGCGGACGGCTGAAACGCCGTTCCAGCTAGCAAACGCCCTTCCCCCTCTCCCCAACCCCTCTCCCGCAAGGGGAGAGGGGCTTTTAGCGGCAACCCTGTCATCCGCCGCAATCCCCGGCGAGGTCATCGAATCGCTCACCGGCTGGCTGCAACAACCCGCCAATTTTGAACTCCTCGCCAGCCTGGCAAAAACCCGCGCCGAGTTGCTGGCTGCGCTGCCCGCCGTCGCCGCGACAGCAGGATCGCTCACCGGCAAAACCTTCGTCCTGACCGGCACGCTGCCCACTCTCAAACGCGACGAGGCGAAAGACCGCATCGAAGCCGTAGGCGGCAAGGTTTCCGGCTCGGTGTCGAAAAAAACCGATTACGTAGTCGCAGGCGCTGAGGCCGGTTCCAAGCTCGACAAGGCGCAGGAACTGGGCATTTCGATCATTGATGAGGCAGAATTGCTGAAAATGCTGGGAGAGGAGAAAACACCATGAAAAAAGTCAGAAAAGCCGTTTTTAGCTCCGGCCACCATGCTGGCGCATGGCTTAACACCGACTGCGTCGGGTTAGCCTGCGCTGAAAACGGCTTTCAAGGGGAGATGAAATGAAAAAAGTCAGAAAAGCCGTTTTTCCCGTCGCTGGCATGGGCACCCGTTTTCTGCCCGCGACCAAGGCGAGTCCCAAGGAAATGCTGCCGATTGTGGACAAACCTTTAATCCAGTACGCCGTCGAAGAAGCCGTCGCCGCAGGGATTACCGACATGATCTTCGTCACCGGGCGTTCCAAGCGGGCCATCGAAGATCATTTCGACAAGGCTTACGAGTTGGAAAACGAACTCGCCTCGCGCGGCAAAACCGAGATGCTCGAATTCGTCCAGAGCATGATTCCAAAAAACATCAACTGCATTTACATCCGCCAGGCCGAAGCTCTGGGGCTTGGTCACGCCGTCCTCTGCGCCAAGCCGGTGATTGGCGACGAGCCGTTTGCCGTGGTGCTTGCCGACGATCTGCTCGATGGTGAGCCGCCGGTGATGAAGCAGATGACCGACACCTACGACTATTACCGCTGCTCGGTGCTCGGCGTGCAGGACGTGCCGCGCGCCGAAACCCGCAGTTACGGCATCGTCGATGCCCGTCCGGTGGCCGAGCGCGTCGAGCAGATCAACGCCATCGTCGAAAAACCCAAGCCCGAAGACGCGCCGTCCACCCTCGGCGTGGTTGGCCGCTACATCCTGACGCCGCGCATTTTTCACCATCTCGAACATATCGGCGCCGGTTCCGGCGGCGAGATTCAACTGACCGACGGCATCGCCTCGCTGCTCGCTGAAGAGCAGGTGCTGGCCTACCGCTACGCCGGAACCCGCTACGATTGCGGCTCCAAGCTCGGCTACCTGCAGGCGATGGTCGTTTTCGGCCAGCGCCACCCGGAAGTCGGCACCCAATTTAACGCTTACCTCAAAACCCTGGAGACCCGCTGAATGACGCCCGAAAAAGCCCGTGACCTGTTGGCCAAGGCCGAACTCATCTATCCCGAAGCGACCATCCAGACGGCGCTCGCCGATGTCGCCGGTCGCATCGGCCAGCGCCTTGCCGACAAAAACCCGCTGGTGCTCTGCGTCATGACCGGCGGCGTTATTTTCTGCGGCCAGTTGCTGCCGCTTTTGCCCTTTCCGCTCGATTTCGATTACCTGCACGCCACCCGCTACGGGCCGGAAACGCAAGGCGGCAAAATCTCCTGGCGCATGGCCCCGTGGACTTCCGTCAAAGGCCGCAGCGTGCTGGTCGTCGATGACATCCTCGACGAAGGCACGACCCTTGCCGCCGTCAAGGAAAGCCTGCTCCGTCTCGGCGCGGCGGAAGTGCTGCTGGCCGTCTTCGCCGACAAAGAGAACAAAAAAACCAAGCCGATCACCGCCGATTTCGTCGGCCTCACTGTCCCTGACCGCTTCGTCTTCGGCTTTGGCATGGACGTCGACGGCGCCTGGCGCAACCTGCCCGCCATCTACGCCATGAAGGACGATTGATGAGCGGCGCTGCGGTCGCCACAGCCGCCGCCACAACCATCGCCGATTTTCTCGACTACTGGCAGGACGAAGGCGAGCGTTACGCCCGGCATGGCGATTACGCCTGGATGGCCGATTTGGCCTCAAGTGTGACGCCGGGGCGGCGCATCCTCGAAATCGGCTGTGGCCCAGGGTTTTCGACTGCGGCGCTGGTTGAGCGCGGCCTTTCGGTGCTGGTGGTCGACGCCCTGCCCGAATGCCTCGCCGCCACGCAAAAACGCATCGGTAACGCTGAACTCGCTACGCTCGCCGCTGACATCGCCGCCTTGACCGATGAACAACGCGGGCAAATCGCCGCCTTCGCGCCGCAGACCGTCGTCTGCTGGCTCATGGGTGCGCCCGCCGAAATCACCGAAGGTTCGGCTGCCGATGCGGGTCAAGCCGTCGTCGCCTACCGCGAAAAAACCCACCGCGCCGTCGCTGAATTCGCCGCCAGCCTGCCCGGCGTCGGCGCGCTGCATCTCGTCGATCGCACGGCGATTGCCTGGCAAGCCAAGGATATTGGCCGCGACACGCTGGTCCGCTACCACCTCGGCAAAACCCTGCGCGACCTGCCCTTTGCAGCCACCCGCGAGCAGGCGCTTTTTCGCAAACTGGCCGCTGACCCGGCGACGCTGCAAGCAGCGGCCCGCGCCTTGCCCCCGGCTTTCAAAAACGCCATCCCGGCCCTGGCTTCGCTCATTGCCAAAAGGAACAACTGACATGCTCGCCATCATCGGCGGCAGCGGCCTGACCACGCTGTCCAACCTCGATGTCGCCCACCGCGAAATCATCCGCACGCCTTATGGCGAGCCTTCCGGGGCCATCGTCATCGGCCGCATCGGCGGTCAACCGGCGATGTTCCTGCCGCGCCACGGCTACGGCCACACCATCGCGCCGCACAAAGTCAATTACCGCGCCAACCTCTGGGCGCTGCGCCAGCGCGGCGCTACCGGCGTCATTTCTGTCGCTTCTGTCGGCGGCATCCGCAGCGACCTGCAACCGGGTGAAATCGTCATCCCCGACCAGATCATCGACTACACCTGGGGCCGCCAATCGACCTATTACGAAGCCGTCGGCATCCCGGTCACGCATGTCGATTTCACCGAACCCTACGACCCTGAACTGCGCCGCCGCATCGTCGCCGCCGCAGCAGCCCTGAGCATCCCGGCCAAAGTCGGCGGCGTCTACGCCGCCACCCAGGGGCCGCGCCTCGAAACCGCCGCCGAAATCAACCGTTTCGAGCGCGACGGCGCTGATCTCGTCGGCATGACCGGAATGCCCGAAGCCGTGCTCGCCCGCGAACTTGGTCTTCCCTACGCCGCCATCAACGTCATCGCCAACCACGCCGCCGGTCGCGGCAACAGCGCCAATGGCATCCATTTCGAGAGCCTCGAACACGTTTTGCGTGAAGCGATGGGCGAGGTTCGCGCCCTCATCGAAAAACTGGTCGGCAGCCCCGATAGCTGCCCGCCGATGGGGATGGCGGGCTGAGGGCGCAGGCCATGTTTTCGCCGTTTTCAGCCCCCGCGTCACAAGGAGCGCAGTAATGAAAAACGCACTTGCCGTCCTGACCCTCGCCTTCAGCCTCGTCGCGCCGCTTTTCGCCCAGCCGCTGCAATTGCGGGAATTGAAAGCGCCGCCGATGTCAGCCATCGACCCGCATATCGCCGCGCAGACCGGGCAAATCGCCGTCGACGCCCTGCCCGATATTCGTAAACAGGCCGAAGCCGGTGACGCCGCCGCCTGCTTCAAGCTCGGCCTCGCTTACACCGCCGCCATCGGCGTCGCCAAAGACGATGCGCAGGCGCTCGCCTGGATCGGCAAGGCCGCTACTGGCGGCAATGCCGATGGGCA
>JAITWU010000393.1 GCA_031285115.1 Azonexus sp.
GCCTTGATGCTGTCGGTGGCCGATGAACACAGGCTGCGCGGCATGTTGTTCTGGCTCATGGGCGATCTCGGCCAGAACAGTAAACCGTGGCCGCCCTTGCTGGCGCTGCTGTTTACGCTCATCGTCAGTATGCCGTTGGCCCGCGAACTCAATCTGCTCTCGCGCGGCCTGATGCAGGCGCGCGCCCTTGGTGTCGCCGTCGACCGGCTGCGCTATGCGGTCTATCTGCTCGCTTCGCTGGCCACCGCCGTGGCGGTGACGACGGCGGGGTCGGTCGGTTTTGTCGGTCTGGTCGTGCCGCATCTGGTGCGCCTTTCGACCGGCAACGATCAACGCCTGCTGCTCCCCGCTGCGGCGCTGGCTGGCGGCGCGCTGCTGGTGCTGGCCGATACGGCGGCGCGCACGGTGATCGCCCCGCAGCAATTGCCGGTCGGCGTGCTGACAGCCTTGATCGGCGTGCCGGTCTTCCTCTTTCTGCTCTCAAGGCAGCCGCGATGAACGCGCCGCTCTTGTCCGCCCGCGCCTTGACCGTTGAAATTGGCGGTCATCGCGTCGTTGATAGCCTCGACCTCGATCTGGCGCCGGGCGAGCGCCTGGCTATTCTCGGTCGCAACGGCGCTGGCAAATCGACCCTGTTATCGACCCTGGCCGGTCTGCGTCCGCCAACTGCGGGCGCGGTATTACTCGGCGGCCTCGATAGCGCGGCGCTGCCGCCTCGCGCCGCCGCTTTGCGCCGGGCCTGGCTCGGCCAGTTTCAGAACGACCCGTTCGGCTCGACGGTGCTGGAAACGGCGCTGACTGGTCGCCACCCGCATCTTGGCCGCTGGGCCTGGGAGTCGCCGCAGGATGCCGAACTCGCCCGGGCGGCGCTCGCCGCCGTTGGTCTGGCCGGTCTCGAAGCGCGACCGACTCACACCCTCTCCGGCGGCGAGCGCCAGCGCCTCGGCATCGCCACCCTGCTCACCCAGGCCCCGCCGCTCTACCTGCTCGACGAACCGCTGTCGCATCTCGACCTCAATCACCAGATGGCCGTCCTCGATCTGTTCGCCGCCACTGCCCGCCAGCGCGGCGCGGGCGTCGTCATGGCGCTGCACGACCCGGCGCTCGCCCACCGTTTCTGCGACCGGGCGCTGCTCCTCTACGGCGCGGGCCGCCATGCCAGCGGTCCGGTCGACGCCACCCTGACGGCGGCGACACTCTCGAATCTTTACGGTTACCCTCTGCGTCAGCTCGAAGATGGCGGCTGGCGCTGCTTCATCCCTGAGTGACAACCGTCCGGTTTTATCGAAACAATTTGTAGCGACAGCATTATTTTTTAGTAATTTGACTTGCGTACAATCGGCGCACAACTTTGTCCCAAGGAGACCCCCATGAACAAATTTTTTGCCCTGATTGCCGTACTCATTCTCGGTGTGGCAATCAATATCAACGATGCCGAAGCCAGACGCTTGGGCGGTGGCGGTTCGAGCGGAATGCAGCGTTCAATGACGCCGCCCGCCCAGCGCAACGCCGCGCCGCAAGCGCCGCGTCAGCAGCAGACCGCCCCCGCCGCGACCCCGCAACCCCAGCCGAAACGCTCGTGGATGGGGCCAATCGCCGGTCTCGCCGCCGGTCTTGGCTTGGCCGCACTGGCTTCCCACCTCGGTTTTGGCGAAGAACTCGCCAATTTCATGATGATCGCCTTGCTGGCCGTTGCCGTCATCGCCGCCATCGCCTTCTTCAAACGCAAACAGGCCGCCGCTCAGGGACAGGGGATGCGTTACGCCGGAGCGGGCGCTAACTACGGCGCGCCGACCGGTAACACCGTGCGTCCCGACTTCATTCCAGCCAGCGGCCCGGCATCCGGCCCGGCGCAGGCTGACAGCGGCGGCAACATTCCCGCCGATTTCGATGTCGCAGGTTTCGTGCGCAACGCCAAGGTCAATTTCATCCGTCTGCAAGCCGCCAACGATGCCGGTAACCTCGACGACATCCGCGAATTCACCTCGCCGGAAATGTTCGGCGAAATCAAACTCGCCATCGACGAACGCCAGGGCGCCAGTCAGGAAACCGATGTCGTTCATCTCGACGCCGAAGTCATTGATGTCACCGAAGAGGCAGGCCGCTACATCGTCAGCGTGCATTTCAGCGGCCAGATCCGCGAAGAAAAGAACGGCCCGGTCGAGCCGTTCTCCGAAATCTGGCACATGACCAAACCAACCAATGGCAGCCGTGGCTGGGTAATCGCGGGCATCCAGCAGGTGCAGTAGCAAAGGCAGATATAGCTGAAAAAAACAAGGGCGCTCCGGAGAGCGCCCTTGTTTTGATGCCGCCCTCAGCGCGGCGGCGGAGCCGGGGGAGCGCCCGGCGGCGGCGGTGGGATACCGGCTTCGCTGGCTTGAATCGGCGGCGGTTGATCTGGCGCGGGCTGCTGCCGGTACTGTGTCGATCGCGCTCCCTGCGCCGGGCGCTGATAGGAGAAGTTACCCGAAACCGGCACCTGATGGCCCTTGGCATACATGCACTGGATATAGGCGCCATCGTACTGACGTTGTGTGTCGTAGCTGGAAGCGCGTCCGCTGTCGCTGCCGATGGCGCTACCAAACAGCAGCCCCGTGCCAGCGCCGACTGCCGCACCACGGCTGTCGCCGCCGAGGGCGACGCCAGCCAGCGCGCCAATGACGGTGCCGACGGCGGCGCTGGTGATCGCCGATTCCTGGGCGGCGTTGCCAGCCGAGCGACCGCCGATCATGTTGAGCGCGTACTGGCGGCAAAACATGTCGTCATGGTTGAACTGCTCAAAGGTCATGCCGCTGCCCGGCAGGACGGTCACATTGGGGCCGGTCGGCGTTACGGCGCAACCGCCGACAGCGGCTGCTGCTACGATCAAGGCAAGGCACGGCAGGCGATGGAATGGCGTGGTCATGGTTGATGCTCCTATTGCGGCAGTACTCTGAGCCAGTTTCCCTTGCATTCGCTGACGTAAGGGTAATAGCCAGCCGGATCGCGGCAGTAATACCAGACGTCAGAAGCAGCTGGCGCGGAGACCGGCGCACTCGCCGCCGGGGTTTGCTGGATGTAGGTCGGTGCTGCTTGCGGTTGTGTGACGACCACCGGCGGGACAACCGGGACGGTCCACCAGGGCGAGACATAGCCGCCCCAAGGATAGTAGCCGCCATAATAACCACCACCCCAGAAACCGGCGCCGACGCCGATTCCGATACTCACTCTGGGGCCGTGTCGTCCACGGGCGCTGGCTTCGTCGATGCTGACTGCGGTGATGGCGGCGAGGCAGAGCGCGGTCGCCAGGATTTTGACTGCTTTCATGGCATCCTCCGAAAAATTGCCTAGTACGTAAGCATTTTAGACTGGGGGTGGCCCAAAGAAGTTGCCGCCTTGTAAGAAAAGGTAACCGCGCCGCCCACAGGCAGCGCGGTTACCATTTTGCCGCCGGTCAGAGCAGATTCATTTTCTTCGCCGCCGCCCGCAGTTCTTCGCGGAAGTTCGGGTGGGCGATGCCGATCAGTTCCTGACAGCGTTGTTTGGCCGATTTGCCGCGCAACTGGGCGACGCCATGTTCGGTGACGACGTAGTTGATGTCGTTCTTGCTGGTCGAGACGTGGGTGCCGGGCGTCAAGGTCGGTACGATGCGCGAGATGGTGTCGTCCTTGGCCGTCGACGGCAGCACGATGAAGGCTTTGCCGCCTTTGGAGCGGTTGGCGGCGCGGACGAAATCAGCCTGTCCGCCGGTGCCGGAGTGCGGCAGGGTGCCGAGGCTTTCGGAACCGCATTGGCCGAGGAAGTCAATCTGCATGGTGGCGTTGATGGCGTGCAGGTTGTCGTTTTGCCCGGCGAGGAAGGGGTCATTGGTGAAATCGACCGGGTGCATTTCCATCATCGGGTTGCGATCCATGAACTGATAGAGTTTCTTGGAGCCAAGCGCGAAGGTGGCGAGCATTTTGCCCGGCATGTAGTTCTTTTTGCGGTTGGTGACGACGCCAGCCTCAACCATGCTCATGATGCCGTCGCCGATCATTTCGGTGTGGATGCCGAGGTCGCGTTTGCTGTTCAACTGCATGACCACGGCGTCGGGAATGCCGCCATAGCCGATCTGCAAAGTGGCGCCGTCGGGGATCATGTCGGCGACGTATTTGCCGATGGCTTCCTGAACCGGGCCGATTTTGGGCAGGCCGACTTCGGAAATCGGCTCGTCGCTTTCGCACAGCGCGGTGACTTCAGAAATATGGATATGGCAATTGCCGTAAGCGAACGGCACATTGGGATTGACTTCCAGCACCACGGCGCGTGCTTTTTTGACGGCGGCCATGATGTAGTCGGTGCCGAGCGAGGTCGAGAAATAACCGTGCTTGTCCATCGGCGAAACCAGGGCAAAGACGACTTCGCTGGGCAGGAGGCCACGGCGGACCAACTCGGGCATTTCGGAAAAATAGGAGGGAAAGTAATCGACCCAGCCTGCCTGCGCGCCAGCGCGCGTTGGGCCGCCGAGAAAGTAGGCGGTATGGCGGACGTTGTCGACCGTTTCCGGGTCGATGTAGCCGTATTTGCGAATCGGCAGAATGGAGGACACCTGCACCCCGCGAAAATCACGGCGGGCCTCAGAAAGCGCCGTCAACAGGGCGGGTGGCTCGCCAACGCCGGAAGGGACAACGATGGAATCGCCATTTTTGACGAAACGGATAGCATCGGCGGCGGATACCCGCTTTTGCTGATAGAGGGCTTGAACGGACATGGATTTCCTCCTCGATTTTTTGGCAAAAACAAAAATGGTCACACATTCCCCTTGGGGCTGTGCTGACAAGGATCAAACAATGAGGCTTTTTGCGCTTCGCAGTATATGCCGGGGCGTCATCAGTGTCGCCGGTTACTGCCGGTGACCATGCGTATCTCGAACAAACGGCATTCGAGCGGGCCGTTGAACAACGGCGTCTTGCGGCTGGGTTTCAAGCCAAGGAGTTTGGGCAGGCGCAAATCGGCGGTGAAGAAAAAGCAGTTCCAGCCCGGCCAGTGGCGTTTCAGCGATGTGCCGAGCCGGGGATAGAAAGCGGCGAGCTGGTCGAGTTCGCCAAGGCGCTCGCCGTAGGGCGGGTTGGCGATGAGGATGCCGGGTTCTGTCGGCGGTTGAATTTCCAGCAAATCACCGTATTCGACCGTGACCACGCCGTCCAGCCCGGCTTCCTGCAAATTGCGCCGGGTCGCCCGCAGCGCCCGCTCGTCGATGTCGTAACCGCGAATGGCGGGCGCTGCGGCCAGCGCCGCCGCCGGTTTGACGCGGGCGAAGGCGGCGCTGCGCAGATCGGCCCAGGTCTTTGCCTCAAATTTTTTCAGCAGTTCAAAGGCAAAACCGCGCTCCAGGCCGGGGGCGCGGTCGAGCGCCATCTGCGCCGCTTCGAGCAAAAAAGTGCCGCTGCCGCACATCGGGTCGATCAAGGGCTGGCCGGGCTGCCAGCCGGTCATTTGCAAAATGCCGGCGGCGATATTTTCCTTTAGCGGCGCTTCAACGCTGGCCTTGCGCAAACCGCGCTGCCACAGCGGCGGGCCGGAAGTATCGAGATAAAGCGTGCACTCGCTCTCGCTCAAAAAGACATGAATGCTGACATCCGGGTGGCGCGTGTCGATATTGGGCCGCTCGCCGCAATCTTCGCGGAAGCGGTCGCAGACGGCATCCTTGACGCGCAAGGTGACGAAATCGAGCGATTTCAAGGGGCATTTGATCGCCGTTGTCACCACGCGCAGCGTTCGCGTCACGGCAAAATGATTGGGCCACAACTGGCGGACGGCCAGACGGTAAATATCATCCTCGCTGGCGTAAGGCCCTTTGACGATATGCCAGAGAATCCGGGTCGCCAGCCGCGATTCGAGATTGGCGCGATAACAGACGGACCAGTCGCCGCTGAAGGAAACGCCGCCGTGGGTCATCCGCAGGTCGTTGCCGCCGACGTTGCGCAGTTCCTCAAGGAGCAGGTTTTCGAGGCCGCGCGGGCAAGTGGCGAAATAGTGGTTCATGTTCAAAAGGGTTTGAGTACGACAAGAAACAGCACCACCAGCAACACCACCACCGGCAGTTCATTATAAAAACGGAACCAGACGTGCGAGCGGCGGTTGCGGTTGGCGTGGAAATCGGCCAAGAGACGACCGCAATGCCAGTGATAGGCGAGCAGCACGGCGACCAGAACCAGTTTGACATGCAGCCAGCCGCCGCCAAAACCATAGCCGAGCCACAACCAGAGGCCGGTTGCGGCGGCGAGAACGCCGAGCGGCGTCATGAATTTGAACAGCTTGCCGGACATCAAGAGCAGCCGCTCGCGTTCGGCCACGCTGTCGGCGGGAACCATCGCCAGATTGACGAAAATGCGCGGCAGGTAAAAGAGACCGGCGAACCACGAAATGACCATCCAGATATGCAAGGCTTTTACGACGAGCATGGTTTTCTTCCTGTTTCCGTTTGGTGGGCGGCCTCGGCAATCCCGGCATCGACTGTCGGATAGGCAAGGCGCAGTTGCAATTCCTGTTTGAGGCGGCGGTTCCTGATGCGCCGCGATTCACCCATGAATGACCCTTGCAGCGGCGACAACCGGGCCATCGCCTCGGCCCGGCACAAACGCGGCGGACGCGGCAGGGCGAAGGCGTCGGCGACACGGTCAAAATAATCGGCCATGCGGATTTCTGAATCATCGACCACGTTATAGACCCGGTTGGCCCGCCCGTGGCGCAGCGCGGCGAAGCAGGCGGCGGCCAGATCGTCGGCGTGGATGTGATTGCTGTAAACGTCATCGGCGGCGACCAGCGCCGGTAGCCCCCGGCGCAGGCGTTCAAGCGGCAGCCGCCCGGCGGCGTAGATGCCGGGCGCGCGCAGGATGCTGACCGCGACGCCGCAACGCCCGCCCCAGGCGCGCAGACGGCGTTCGGCGTCGACGCGGCGGGCGGCGCGGGCGCTTCTGGGGCGGCAGTGGCGCGTTTCGTCAATCAAAGCGCCAGCGCAATCGCCGTACACCCCAGTCGTACTCACGTAAATCAGCCGCCGTGGTAGACTGCCGCCCGCGCTCAGGGCGGCCAGCAGATTGCGCGTTCGGCTGTCCAGTTGGCCTTCGCCGGGCGGTGGCGCGAGATGCAGCACCCAATCGGCGAGGCCGGAAAACCGCCGCAGGCTGGCCCGGTCGTCGAGGTCGCCGACGAGCGGAACGGCCCCGGCGGCGCGCCAGAAATCGGCCTGACCCGGCTCGCGCAGCAGCGCATAGACGCGGTAACGGTCATGCAGACGAAGGAAAATGCGGCGGGCGATGTCCCCGCTGCCGACAATCAGGATTTTTTGCACGCCGGCATTTTAGCCGACGGCCAAGAGGAACAGAGGGAACCGATGAGCTACCAGATTACCGTCCAGCCAAGTGGCCGCCAATTTACTGCCGAGGTCGGCGAAAGCCTGCTCGATGCCGCCCAGCGCCAGGGCCTGACGTTGCCGCACGGCTGCCGCAACGGCGGCTGCGGCGTTTGCAAAGGCAAAGTGCTGGCGGGCAGCGTCGACTATGGCCGGGCCGAGGCGCACCGCCTGACGGAGGACGACAAAGCCGCCGGTTTCGCGCTCTTTTGCTGCGCCACGGCGCGTTCCGATCTGGTCATCGAGAGTAAGCAAATGGTCGTGGCCGACGATCTGCCGGTCAAAACCCTGCCCGCGCGGATCGAGAAACTGGAACGTCTGGCCCCCGACGTGATCGAACTCCACCTGCGGCTCCCGGCCAGCGAAAATCTCAAATTCCGCGCCGGTCAGTACGTCGATATTTTGCTCAAGGATGGCGGACGGCGCAGTTTTTCGCTCGCCAACGCGCCGGATAACAATGCGCTCTTGCAATTGCACATCCGCCATGTCCCCGGCGGCGTATTTACCGGGCAGTTGTTCAGCGCCATGAAAGTGCGCGACATGCTGCGCATCAACGGCCCGCTCGGCAGTTTTTATCTGCGTCAAGATTCACCCAGGCCGATTATCCTGCTCGCGGGTGGCACCGGCTTTGCGCCGATTAAAGCCATCGTCGAACACGCCATCGCCCAAAATCTTGCCCGGCCAATGACCCTCTATTGGGGCGTCAAAACCCGCGCCGACCTCTATATGGATGCCTTGCCCCGCCAATGGGCCGCCGATTATCCGCACATCCGCTATATCCCGGTGCTCTCGGAACCGTCAGCCGCCGACGCCTGGTCGGGCCGCACCGGCCTGGTTCACCATGCGGCGATGGCGGATTTTCCCGATCTTTCAGCCCATCAGGTCTATGCCTGCGGCGGGCCAGCGATGATCGACGCCGCCAAGGCCGATTTCACCGCTCGCTGCGCCCTGCCGGAAGAAGAATTCTTCGCCGATGTTTTCAGCTTTGCGGCGCAATAGGCTTTAACGCTGCCAGGCGCAGCCGCGCAGCGTTTGCCCGCCAACGCTGACCGTTGCCGTCCAGCCGAAGACCACGGCGCTTTTGGCGTCGTTGCACAATTGGTGTTCAAAGCGTATGGCAACGAGGCCGTCAGCGCCTTCGTCGCCAAATTCAGCAACTTCGCCCCGACGCGCAAAAACGCGGTAGGGCAGATTGATTTCAGGCGCTCCCTGGCGTTGCAGGGTCACTTTGTCACCGCCTGCCGCCAGCGCCCATTCCGGCGCGTGGCCGATGGCCAGCCAGGCTTCATCGCTGCCGCCGGGTTTCTGGCAGCGTCCGTCGGCTTCCGCCAGATTCAATTCGCTGGCGCGCAGCGTTTCGCCATCGCTGACGCCGAGGAGTTCGACATAAAACTTGCGACCCTCGGCCAAACCAGCCATTTCGAGGCCGCGCATGACCTGCTGGTCGCTTGAGACATCCTCGACCAGGGCATAGCTGCGGTCGCGGCAGGGGGCGAAAACCAGTTTTTCGCCATGTTTCAGCAAAAATCCGTAGGCCAGACGCGGCGTCGCATCGGGCGCTGGCAGCGACGCGGCGGCGGCTGGCAGGGCAGGCGCGGCGGGCGTCGCCGGGGCGGCGGCGATGGTGGCGGCAAAGAGCGCGGCGCAAAGAAAAACAGTCGTCTGGATCATGACCAACGGAAAAAGCGGACGGGCTGGCATTGTCCCCTATTGCCGCCGCCGCTGGTTTGATGCAGCCGAAAAAGCCGCGCGCAGGACAGTGGAATGCCCGTTTGATGACAAGCTGATATGATAAGAAGATGCTCCTTCCTGCCAGCGGATTCTGATGCGTGTCCTGCCTCGCCTGCGTTTCTTCGTTCAAAACACTGGGCGCAAATTGTTTGCGATGTTGCCGAAAACACGGCGGCATCAGGTTTATCGTTCCTTCGTCGATTGCGATCCGGAGCCGGATGACCGTCTGGTGCTGAAAATCGCCGAGACGCAGGAAGAACTCGAAGCCTGTTTCAAACTGCTGCACAATGCTTATGTCGCCAGCCGCTTCATGGCGCCCGATCCGTCCGGGCTGCGGGTGACGATCTACCACGCCTTGCCGACGACGACGACCCTGTGCGCCAAGGTTGACGGTCAGGTGGTCGGCACACTGTCGCTGATCCGTGAAAGCGCCATTGGTTTTCCCTTGCAGCGCATTTTCGATCTCAGCGGCGTTCGCGCCAAAGAAGGCAATATCGCGGAGGTCTCGGCGCTGGCGATCGACCGGCGTTTCCGGCACACCGGCGGGACGATTCTGTTCCCGCTGATGAAGTTCATGTATGAGTACTGCACGACTTTTTTCGATACCCGCCATCTGGTGATCGCCGTCAATCCACGGCATATCGAAATGTACGAGTCGCTGCTCTATTTCCAGCGGCTGACCGCCAGCGTTGTCGAGAACTATGATTTCGTCAATGGCGCCCCGGCCATTGGCGCCACCCTCGATTTGCGGCACGCCCCGGAAATTCTGCGTCGGGCCTATGCTGGCAAACCGGCCCGGCGCAATCTCCACCATTATTTCAAGGAAACGCGGCTGCCCAACATCCAGATGCCGCAGCGCCGCTTTTACACCACCAACGACCCGGTGCTGACGCCGGAACTGATCGACTATTTTTTCAACCGCCGGACCCGTGTTTTCGCCGAACTGAGCGATCGCAAGAAGGCTCTCCTGCACCTCATCTACGATCTGCCAGCATACCGCGCCGTGCTGCCGCCGCAACCGCCGCAGGCCATCGAGGTGCAGGTGCGGCGTCACCAGCGTTTTTCGGTCAAGTGTCCGGCGCGGTTGATTGGCGAGAAGATCGACCAGACCATTCCGCTTGAGGTCAACGAAGTCTCGCGTTACGGCTTTCGCGCCATCTCCTCCCGTCCGGTGCCGGTCAACGTCTGGCTGACAGTCGCCATCCAGCTCGGCAGCAAGGAGGTTTCCTGTCTGACGGTGCAGGCAGTGCAGGAAACCAGTCAGGGTAACCGCTACTACTATGGCTTTCACATCGGCGAGCCGGATCTGGTCTGGCGCAAATTTGTCGCGGCCCTGCATCAAGGTCATACGCACAGCGACCTCAATGACGCCACCCGGTTTCTCCAAACCCGGTTCCAATGATCAGGGCCGGAGCATCAAAATTCTTTAACGCACAATGACTGATAGAACCGGCGATTAAGAATTTGTCCGTAAATTGGTTATCTGCACCCCATTGACCCCTCCACCACGCTGCGCGTGGTCCCCCTCCCCATTGGCTGCGCCAATAGGGAGGATCGAAAACCA
>JAITWU010000396.1 GCA_031285115.1 Azonexus sp.
GTGACGCAGGTGCTGTCGCCCGGCGAGTATTCGCTGCGCGGCGGCTTGATAAACCGTGCGCTGGGTATCGACATCAAAGGTGCGGATGCTCTCGATCTCGTCATCGAACAGATCGAGCCGGTAAGGCAGCGGCGAACCCATCGGAAACAGGTCGATCAAGCCGCCGCGCAGCGAATACTCGCCGGGCGACAGCACCTGCGTCACATGCGCGTAACCGGCCAGCGTCACCTGATCGCGGAATATTCCGGCATCGAGCTTTTGCCCCTTTTTGAAAGCAAAGGTATAAGCCGCCATGAACTCCGGCGGCGCCAGCCGGTTGACGGCGGTCGCTGCTGGAACCAGCAAAATATCGAGCTCCCCCTGCGCCGCCGCCCACAAGGTCGCCAGCCGTTCGGAAACCAGATCCTGATGCGGCGAAAAATGGTCGTAAGGCAGCGTTTCCCAATCCGGCAGCAGCCGCACCCGCAACGACGGGGCAAACCACGGGATTTCTTCGAGCAGGCGCTGGGCATCCGCCGCCGTCGCCGTCACCACCGCCAGCAAGCGCCCGGCGCGGGTGGCGGTTTCGGCCAGAATCAAGGCGTCGCCGGAACCGGCAAGCGACGGTAAATCAAGACGATGGCCGGGTTTCGGCAGGGCCGGGAGAAAAGATGGCGGGAGCAGGGGAGCGGCAGGCACGGCAGGCTGTTACGGTGGAGCGGGGGGTGATTATAGCCGCAGGCGCGACGCTTCCCCGGAGCACCGAAGTGTTACAAAGGCAATTTCAGCGGAATCCCCTGGCCCCGTTGTTCGGGTTGCCGTTATCCAGAAAAAACAGCTTCGATCCGGGTCAGGCGCGCTGTTCCACTTCCCATCCCTTGAGCGCCAACAGCACGGTGCGCGGAACCGGGCGGGCGCCGGTACGGTATTGGCTGACGGTGCGCCGCGTCATGCCGATGGCCTTGGCCGCTTCGGCCAGAGACAAGCGGTTTCTGTCCTGCCACTGCCGGAAGGCTAGCGTATCCGTCCGCTGATCCTGTTCCAGGGCCATTTCCATGACACGGTCAGCATCCAGCCCTTCGCCGTTCGGCCATTCCAGCGTGTGTCCCCAGTCGGTAACGGTGGCCTGCCTGAAAAAATCAGGATTTTTTATTGGTGCGAAAACCGCGAAACGATCAGCCAGTTCAGAAAAATCGACCTGAACGACCTGTCCCCCCGTGTAGCGGATTTCCATTTTCATGCCTGACAGCGGTTTTGCCGATTCCAGCCGGTTGATGTTCTGTTTCATGCGTCACCTTGTTGTTGGGTTGTTCATGCGCGCCCATTCTGCGCGGATAATGTCGACGTTGGCATCCACCCACGCCTTTGCGGTTTTCAGGACATCGGCAGGAATGCTGGAGTTTGTGACATCGCCGTTCAGATAGACAATTGCTTTGCCGTCCGGGTGAATGACGTGGACGTGAACCGGCGGGTGTTCATTGCCTTGCACCCGAATAACCCAGTTCTGTTGCGCGTGTATCTTGCCCATGCCGCAAGAGGGTAGAGAAATAATTTCTCAATGTAAAGCGATTCAAGATTTGGGTGTGATGCGCGGCGGTTTTACCCGTTTATGGTCTGCCCCATTCGAGTTCGCGCAGCGTCAGCCTGTCGCCTTCGCGGGTGACGGTGAAGCTGACCGCTTCGGCGTTTTCGCTTTCTATGGCGACATAGACCCACGCCACATCATCGTCGGGTCTGTCGGACATCACGCCATCAACGCTGTACACCGTCGCGGTATCGGGAAATTTTTCGTCCTCTTCAAACAGTTGCTCGAATGATGCTTTGAGTTCATCGGCGCCAATATCTGCAAGGCTGGAGTGCAGCATGGTCTTGGCCTCGTCATAATTTTTGTCGAGCAGCAGATCGGCGAATTGCTGCGCCATCTCGATGATTTCTTCTTCGCTTTCCTCATCGAGTTCGCGCCTGTCGACCTCTTCGGCATCGTCGTCGTCCGGCGGCGAGTTAATCATGGCGCTCACCAGTTCCAGGGCCGAGGTATCGGCGCCAGCCATATTTGACTGCGCCATCAGTTCGCCCAGCCATGCGTTGGCGTGTCCGAGCATTTCTTCGGCGCTCGCATTTTTGTCGAGCATTTTGCGCATCCGCTCGCTATCGGCACCCGCTGCCTGCATCTGCATTGCCATGCCATTGACCATATAGCTGGCGAGGTCGAAGGCCCCTTGCTGCTTTTCCCGGCAGCGATTGATGTTGATTTCGAGCATCTGCCCGTTTCCGTACCGGCTTTGCCGAAAGGCTTGTTCGGCTTCGGCAAAGTCGCCCAATTCTTCGAGCAATAAGGCTTTCTGGTAGAGCGCGTAGTCACCGTGGTCGGCGGGTCCCGAATCAAGTGTCGAGGCGATTTCATACAAGGCAACCGCTTCGCGCAGTTTTTCCGGGTGGATGAGTGTGTCCGCGCCAAAAAAATTCTGCGCGACGACCCAGCCGGGTTTGACTTTTTTGCCCGGCTCAACCTCAGTGCGCCCCCGGCGCGCCGTGCGCTCGGCCAGTGTCATCATCGTCTCCGCTGCCGTGTGCCTGGCTTTGGCGCGAATTTCATCCATTGATGGCGTCATGTTTCCTCCTCTGGTCAGATTTTCCTGTCATTTCTACCAGAAGATTGAACGGCGGGGCAACAGACCTCAAACCTTCAACCGCTCCATCAACTCCGTCTCCAGCCGGATGCGGCTGACGCTGTCGTGCAGGTCGCCGCCGCTCAAGAGAAAAACATCCTCGGCCCGTTCGCCGAGTGTGGCGATTTTGGCGGTTTGCAGATGCGCCC
>JAITWU010000022.1 GCA_031285115.1 Azonexus sp.
CGAGCAGGGCGCGATCATGGTCTGCGACGGCGCGCAGGCCGCGCCGCACCTCAAGGTCGACGTCCAGGAGCTCGGCTGCGACTTCGTCGCCATCTCGGGCCACAAGATGTGCGGCCCGAGCGGGATCGGCGTCCTCTGGGGCCGCGCCGAGGCGCTGCAAGCCATGCCACCCTTCCTCACCGGCGGCGGCATGGTCGGCGAAGTCAGCGCCGAACAAACCACCTTCGCCCCGCCGCCCCGGCGCTTCGAGGCGGGCACCCCGCCCATCGCCGCCGCCATCGGCCTGGGCGCGGCGCTCTCGTGGATGATGGATTTGCCGTGGCCGCGCATCGAAGCGCACGAACAGGCCCTGCTCGACCGACTGGCGCAGGGCCTCGCCAACTTTCCCGGCCTCCGCCTGCTCGGCCCCGGCGCGACGGCGGCGCGTTGCCCGATCATCAGCTTCGACCTGCCCGGCCTGCACCCGCACGACATTTGCCAGATCCTCGACCGCCACGGCGTCGCCCTGCGCGGCGGCCACCTCTGCGCCCAGCCCCTGATGCGTCACTTCAGCATCGACGGCGCCACCCGCGCCAGCCTCGCCCCCTACACCACCCGCGAAGACATCGACGCCCTCCTCAACGGCCTTGGTGACGCCATTCGTATCTTGCGTTAAGCATCAGCATATGGCGACATCTCAAGCTACGATAGATTTTCTGCTAGACCAACTCGCGGGTTTAGGTAATGTGACCGCGAAGAAGATGTTTGGTGAGTATTGCCTATACTTGGCGGGAAAACCCGTTGCTTTGGTCTGTGATGACCAGTTGTATCTCAAACCGACAAAAGCAGGTCGAAGCATGTTACAGCAGGCAATCGAAGCTGCGCCGTATCCTGGAGCAAAACCTCATCTGCTCATCACCGCTGACTTCTGGGAAGATCGAGACTGGCTCAGTCAGCTAATTCAGGTCACAAACAATGAACTTCCTCCACCAAAAACGAAGACCAAAAAGAAAAGCGCCTAACATTGTGCTCAACCCGAACGGGTATGTCTTTGCGGCGCCGGGTTAATAACGCCCCGCCTCCCACGGCGCTTGCCAGCCGCCGCCCAGCGCCTGGATTAGCGCAAGCGCGGTTTGCTGGCGCTGGACTTCCAGTTGCAGGAGGTTGCGGCGGGCGTTGACGGCGGCGGCCATTGTCGTGACGACATCGGTGTAGGCGGCAATGCCGGCCTGATAGCTGTTCATCATGCGCCGGGCCGCGCCGTCGGCGGCTTCCGCCGCAATGCGGGTTTGTTCGATTTGCCGGGCCTGGGCGGTGAGTTGGGTCAGCGCGTCTTCAACCTGGCCGATTGCGTTGAGCACCGTCTGGCGGTAGCTGGCGGTGGCGGCTTGGTGCCGGGCTTCGGCCTGCGCTACCGCGCCGGAACGCGCGCCGCCGTCGAACAGGGTTTCGGCGAGCGACAGCCCGAGCGACCAGACCCGAATGGGCGCCGAGAGGAGTTCCGAAAGGCTGCTCGCCGTTCGCCCGGCGGAACCCGTCAGGCCGATATTGGGGAAATACGCGCCACGGGCGACGCCGATATTGGCGTTGGCCGCTGCCACGGCGCGCTCGGCAGATGCGATGTCGGGGCGGCGCAGCAGCAGGTCGGAAGGCAGCGCGGCTGGAATCGGCGGCACGGTCGGCGACCAGTCGGCGCGGGGCAGGCTGAAAGCGGCGGGCGGCAGGCCGAGGAGGAGCGCCAGCGCGTGTTCGGCGACGTCGCGGCTGGCCGCCAGTTGTTCGCGGCTGGCGCGGGCGCTGGCGAGCGCGCTTTGCGCCTGCAAGAGGTCGGTGTGGGCGGCGATGCCCGCGTCGTAGCGGTTTTGCGTCATCTGCGCGGCTTCTTTGTAACCGGCGATGATCTCGTCCAGAAGCGCCAGTTCGACATCGGCCTCGCGCACGGCGAAATAGCCCTGGGCGAAACTGCCCTGCGCCGAAAGCTGCGCCGCCGCGAGGTCGGCCTGACTGGCGGCGACATTGGCCTTTTGCGCCCGCACGGCGTCGGCCTGATCGCCCCACAAATCAGGCGACCAACTGGCGGCGACGCTGGCCGCCGCCGAGCCGGTCGCGGGTTTGCCGCTACGCCCCGTCGAGAGATTGACGCCGAAAGTCGGCCAGCGCGCGGCTTCCGCCTGTTGCAACAGGGCCTCTGCCTGCGCCACGTTGGCGGCCATCTGCGCCAGATTCTGGTTGCCGACGGCGATGCGCGGCATCAACGCATTCAGGGCGGCATCGTCAAACAGTCGCCACCATTCGCCGCTTTGCCACTGTTGGCGGGCGTCGGCGCTGATCCAGGCGATTTCGCCGCTGGCGCTTTTCCAGTTCTGGCTGACGGGCGCTTGCGGCGCTGCCGGGTTGGCGCCGCCGGGGGCGAGCGAGCCACAGGCGGCGAGCAGCAGAATGGCGGGGAGAAGGAGGATTGGGCGGGGCGTCATGGAATAGGAATGGGCGGGGGCAAGTTGTCGGGGCGAGAGCATTCTACAACCGGCTCATCAAGCCGCCAGACAGGCCGCAGCCGATGACCACCAGCCACGGCGGCAGCTTCCAGAACAGCAGCGCGACCAGAGCGGCGACGGCCAGGGCGAAGTCGCCCGGCCCGCCAATGGCGCTGCGCCACAGCGGCTGATAGAGCGCCGCCAGGAGGAGGCCGACGACAGCGGCATTGACGCCCATCAGCGCGGCCTGGGCGCGGGCATGGCGGCGCAGTTTTTGCCAAAAGGGCAGAACGCCCGCCACCAGCAGAAAGGACGGCGCGAAAATCGCCACAAGGCAGATCATGCCGCCGAGCCAGCCGCCGGAGGGGCCGTTCATCGCCGCGCCCAGAAAGGCGGCAAAGGTAAACAGCGGGCCGGGAACCGCTTGCGCCGCGCCGTAACCGGCGAGAAAGACATCCGCGTCGACCCAGCCCGGCGCTGCCACGGCGCTTTGCAGCAAGGGCAGCACGACATGGCCGCCGCCAAAGACCAGCGCGCCGGACTGAAAAAAGGCGCTCACTTGGGCAATCACGGGTAACGGCAGCAGCGCCGCCAGAAGTGGCAAGCCGAACAACAGGAGAAAAAACAGCGTCAGCCACAACGCCCCGGCGCGCTGGCTGATGGCAATCGGCAACGGCTCATGCGCCGCGCCCGCCGCAGGCCGCAGCAAGACAAGGCCAATGAGGGCGGCCAGCGCGATCACGCCAACCTGCCCCAAGACCCCAGGCAGCAGCAAAGCAAGGCTGGCGGCGATGGCCATGAGCGTGACCCGCGGCCTGTCTGGACAAAGATTTTGGCCCATGCCCCAAACCGCCTGCGCGACAACGGCGACGGCAACCACTTTGAGGCCGTGCAAAACGCCATCCGGCATGGCGGCGGCATGGCTTGTGAGACCCAGCGCGAACAGAATCAGGAGCAGCGCCGAGGGCAGCGTAAACCCCGCCCACGCCGCCAAAGCGCCGCCATAACCACGCCGCATCAGCCCCAAAGCCAGACCGACCTGACTGCTCGCCGGCCCCGGCAGAAACTGGCAGAGGGCGACCAGATCGGCATACGATTTTTCGCTCAACCAGCGGCGGCGGGAGACAAATTCCTCGCGGAAATAGCCGAGATG
>JAITWU010000035.1 GCA_031285115.1 Azonexus sp.
GGCTACGATGCAGTGCTCAAAGAGCGCGATACGCCGTGGCCAAGCCACATCGCGCGACCGTCGATGCCGGTGCCGACCAGACTACCCGGCAGCGTCATTCTGCCGCCGGAAACGCCGCCGCAGGTTGCGGTCGATGACTTCCTCGACGTGTTCGGCGCAACCGTTACCGAGGGGGCGACTTTCACCGACGCCACCGGCTCTACGCTGGCAATCACCAAGGCGCTATTTGAGGATGGCAGCGGCCAATTCAAGTGGCTGGGAAAACCGGAAAAAGTTGACCGCCTGCGCTACATCAATCTGATGGCGATGACGCTCATTGAACCCGACGAAATCTGGTGGCAATGGGAAGAAGACCGCGCCCACAGCAGCGAAAACCCAGGGGTGCCGAAACGCTGGCGTTTAAAGCGCCGCTCTCTGCGGGCCTTCGAGATTGAGGATACGAAGGAATATGGGGTATCGGTATTCGAGTGGTCGCAGATCGGCTGGATTGGCTCAACAACATTTGTTGCGGAGCCAAGTAACGAGCGGGCCAGATTGAAATATTTTGAGAAACAGCGCGTTGGGCGGCTGGTATTCAAGAAATAAAAAACGCGGCCCCTGAGCCGCGTCCAGTGGTTTCGATTGGGTCTGCCCGTCAGGGGGGCCTGTCTTCTTCACCACACAGGGAGTCATCATATGCAATTCACCATCGAGTTTCAAACCAACCACCTTGTCCGCGCGCTTGAAGCCGTCCGTCTTGAGATCGCCACGCCACAGCAGATGCTCGGCAGCCTTGGTGAATCGCTGCTGCGGGTCAATCAGGAGCGTCACGCTCAAGGCTTGGCCCCGGATGGCAGTCCGTGGAAAGAACTGTCGCCGCTCACGCTTCAAACCAAACGCAAGCCCCGGATGCTGTTCGACCACGGTGACCTGCTCCGCTTCCAGTATCAGGTCGAAGGTGACGCCCTGCGCCTCGGCACCAACGACTGGAAAGCCGTCTTTCATCACTTCGGCACAAAGCCCTACACCATCACCCCCAAGAAAGCCAAGGCCCTCAAATTCGCCGGAATGGTCAGAAAGCGCGTCAACCACCCCGGCCTCCCCGCCCGCCCCTTGGTCGGCTTCCCCACCTCAGATCAGCAACTGGCCACCGACATCATCGAAGACCACCTGACCGCTGCATTAAATCGAGTTCGATGACTGAATAAACAGCCTTCAAACCGGGGAAATTTCCGTACCGCCCACCACCATTTCCCCCACATTCCTCCCGAAATTCCCGGACTTTTTCCCCGCAACCGTCCGAAAATCAGAGTTCCAATCCACTGCCCCGAAATCCCTTAACCACGGCCAACACAGGGCGTTTTCACTCCCCACTCACCGTCCGGTTTCTCCCTCCTCCCTACTTGGCGGTAGCCGGAAACGATTGTCGCCATCGAGCAAATGCCAAAAGCATTCGTGCGATCACCCTGTGTCGTCAGCCGACCTCAAGCAATCAGCGCCGGATTGAGCGTGTAAACGCCGGTCAGGCTGGCCTCGGCCAGAATGTGACCAGCCATTGCGGCGCGCGCTTCCGGCCCGCCGAAGCGGCCTGTCAGCGGCAGTTGTTCGACATCCAGCGCATAGACGGTAAACACATAGCGGTGCGCCCGTTCGTCGTTCCACGGCGGGCAGGGGCCGTCGTAGCCGTAATAGTCGCCGCGCATGTCGTGGTCGCCAGCGAACCAGTCGGTGTAGCTGTTGATGCCCTGGCGGCTGCCGTTCATCGCCGCCGCGCCGGGTTTGCCGCGCGGCGTGACGGTGTGGCTGTATTCGCCCGTTTCGATGTGGGTCACTGTCGCTGGCAGGTCGATCAGCACCCAGTGGAAGAAATCGACGCGCGGCAACGCTGCGGGCACGCTGCGCCCTTCCTGATTGACATCGTCGCCCCGGCTCGGCACATCCGGGTCGCAGCAGATGATGGCGAAAGAGCGTGTGCCCGCAGGCGCATCCTGCCAGGCGAGTTGCGGATTGAGATTTTTGCCGAGGCAGACGTGATGCGCCGGGTCCGGGTTGCCGAAAGCGTAGTCGTCGGGAATCCGTTGGCCCTCGGTGAAACTCTTGCTGGTCAAGCGCATCGCCATCTCCTCTGTCATTCGACGGCCCGGCGTCTGAAATCGCGCAGACGAAAACCGAGCAGCCCGAGTGTTGCAAAATAGGCCGCCGCGCCCAGCGGAACCAGCCATGAAAGATGGATTGTCCGGTCGAGCGTGCTCTTTTGCAACCAGGCGCTTTCCTCGCCCATGCCGAACCACAGGGTGGCGGCCATGACGGCGACGGCGACGACGAGTTTGATGAGGAACGGCAGCCAGCCCGGCAAGGGCGCGTAAATGCCGTGGCGGCGCAATCCGCGATAAAGCAGGGCGGCGTTGAGACAGGCGGCAAGACCAATCGACAGCGCCAGGCCAGCATGACCCAGTTGGCAGCCAAAAATGAAAATAGCGTTCATCAACTGCGTGGCAAACAGCGCCACCAGCGCGATGCGCACCGGCGTGCGGACATTCTGCCGGGCGTAAAAACCGGGGGCCAGCACCTTGACCAGAATCAGCCCGGCCAGCCCGACGGCGTAAGCGACGAGGGCATTGCGGGTGGCGAAAACATCCGCCGCCAAAAAAGCGCCGTGATGAAACAGCGTGGCGATCAGCGGCACCGCCAGCAGCGCCAGCCCGACGGCGGCGGGAACCGCCAGCAGCAGCGTCAAACGCAGCCCCCAATCGAGCAGCTTGCCGTATTCGGCGCTATCGCCGCTGGCGTGGCAGCGCGATAGCGAAGGCAGCAAAATGGCCCCGAGCGACGCGCCCAAAAGGCCGGAAGGAAACTCCATCAGGCGGTCGGCGTAATACAGCCAGGAAACGCTGCCATTGGCGAGAAAAGAAGCAAACACGGTGTTGATGATCAAACTCACCTGCGAGACGGAAACGCCGATCAACGCCGGCCCCATCAGCGTGACGATGCGGCGCACGCCGGGATCGGCCCAGGCCGCCCGCCAGTTCAACGTTGGCCGCGGCAGCATGGCGATTTTTTTCAAGGCCGGAATCTGTATCGCCAGTTGCAGCAAACCGCCGATAAACACCGCCCAGGCCAGCGCCAGCACCGGCGGATCGAAATAGGGCGTAGCCAGCAAAGCCATGCCGATGAAAGCCAGATTGAGCAGCACCGGCGTAAAGGCGGGCAGCGCGAAGCGGCTCCAGGTATTGAGAATACCGCCCGCCAGCGCCACCAGCGACATGAACAAAATGTAAGGGAAGGTGATGCGGGTGAGCGCCACCGTCAATTCAAACTTGCCCGCATCAGCGGCAAAACCGGGCGCCGAAACCCACACCAGCACAGGCGCGGCGACGATGCCGACGAGGGTGATGACAAACAGCGCGAGCGACAGCACGGTAGCGACATGATCGACCAGACGGCGCGTTTCCTCGACCGGCGAATTGTTGCGGTACTGCCCGAGAATCGGCACAAACGCCTGGGCAAACGCCCCTTCGGCGAACATCCGCCGCAACAGGTTGGGCAGTTTGAAGGCGACGAAAAACGCATCGGTGGCAGCCCCCGCGCCAAAGGCGCGGGCAATCACGAAATCGCGGACAAAGCCGAGAATGCGTGACAGCAAGGTCATGGCGCTGACCGTGGCAAGAGCGCGCAAGAGGTTCATCGGGGAGAGGCGTATTGCTTCAAGGGCGGCGAAAAGGCTACAATTCTACGCTTGCCGCCGCCAATGACCGGAAAATCAGTTCCC
>JAITWU010000052.1 GCA_031285115.1 Azonexus sp.
CCGCCCCCCGCCCTGTGGGGGTGGGGGTTGGGGGGGGGGGGGCGCGGCTCCGGCGATGACTCCAGCCCCCTCTCCCTCTTTCCCTGGAGGGTTCGCCCTGCATGGCTCACCCGTTCGGGCGGCGCAAAGCAGTGCTTTGCGAAACCCCGCCCTCACCCCACGAGGGGAGAGGGACGATCGCGCCGAGTTGGCTGACAGGCAGGAGCGTCATATCGCCCTCCCTGATGCGGCTGACAACAGCATCGGCGAACCCGAAATCATCCTGCCGCCGTCGCAGCCGCCAGCGATGGCGTTGCCCGCCAAAGGCGTGATCCGTTTTGCCATCACCAAAGAATCGCTCGGCTGGCGCATTGGCCGCGCCGAGTATCACTGGGAATTTGCCGATGACGGCAGTTATTTTCTGCAAGCCGTGACTGAGACCAGCGGCATCGTCGCCTTCTTCAAACCCGTGCGGCTGGTGCTGGAGAGTCGCGGCCATCTCGTCGCGGGCGGTCTGCAACCCGATACTTTCCGCAGCCGCCGCGCGGGCGAGGCAGAAGAAGGCGCTGATTTCGACTGGCCGAACGGCGAATTAACCATGCTGCGCGATGGCCGCAAACATCGGCTGACTTTGGCGGCGCAGGATATTTTGTCATTGGCTTTCCAGTTGCCTTATCTCGGCCCCCTGGCCGACGGGGCCGGGCTGAGCGTCGCCACCGCCCGCAAGTTCGAGTGGCAGCGGCTCGAATCGTTGGGCGAGGAGGAAATCGAACTGCCAGCGGGCCGCTTTCGCGCCCTGCGGATGCGGGCGATGGGCAACACCTCGACAGAAGTCTGGATCGCGCTGGATCACGGCAACTTGCCGGTTAAAATCCGCTTCACCGATAAAAAAGGCGACAGTTACGAGCAGGTCGCCACCGAATTAGGACTTTGATGAAAGCGCGTTTCACACCCGCCCTGTTTGCCCACGCCGAGGCCGTTTTGGGCCAGTTGCTTGATTTTGCCTACCCGGCGGATGCCGTGGTTTCGCGCTATTTCCGCGAGCACCGCGCGCTCGGCCATGCCGACCGGGCGTTTGTCGCCGAAACCGTCTTTGCCGTGCTGCGGCGCGGGCGCAGCGTGGAAGCGCGTTGCGCCGGGAAGCTCTCTGACCGCAAGCGGCTGATTGTGGCCTTGGCGATGGAGCGCGGCTGGGACGAGCCGGAACTCGCCCCGGTTTTGAAAGCGGGTGAAGCCGAATGGCTGCGGGCGGCGAAGAACATGGCGGTGAGCGAAATGCCGCCCGCCGTCCGCTGCGATTTGCCCGATTGGCTCTACGCCCGGCTGGCCGCGCAATATGGCGAGGACGAAACGGCGGCGCTCGCCGCCGCGTTGAACCAGCCCGCGCCGCTCGATTTGCGGGTCAACACCTTGAAAACCGACCGCGACGCTGTGCTCGCCCGCTTTGCCGCCGACGGCATCGCCGCCCGACCGGGGGCGCTCTCGCCGCTCGCCGTGCGTCTCGCTGGCAAACCGGCGCTGGCTGGCTATCCGCTCTTTGTCGACGGGGCCATTGAGGTGCAGGACGAAGGCAGCCAGTTGCTCGGCTACCTGCTCGACCCGAAACGCGGCGAAATGGTGGTCGACTTTTGCGCCGGGGCGGGCGGCAAAACCCTGCAACTCGGCGCTTTGATGCGCAATACCGGGCGTTTGTACGCTTTTGACGTGGCCGAAAAACGGCTCGCCAAAATGAAGCCGCGTCTGGCGCGTTCCAGTTTGTCGAACGTGCATCCAGTTCGCATCGAGCATGAGCGCGACAGCAAAATCAAGCGGCTCGCGGGCAAAATCGACCGCGTGCTGGTCGATGCGCCGTGTTCCGGCCTCGGCACGCTGCGCCGCAATCCCGATCTCAAATGGCGGCAGAGCGAAAATTCCGTGGCTGAACTGGCCGCCAAACAGGCGCTCATTCTGGCGGCGGCGGCCAAACTGGTGAAGCCCGGCGGGCGCGTGGTTTATGCGACATGCAGTTTGCTCCATGAAGAAAACGCGGCGATCGTGGATGCCTTTCTCGCCGCCCATCCTGAATTTACGCTGCTGCCCGCCAGCGCCATCCTCGCCCGCCACGGCATCGCGCTGGAAGGCGACCTGCTGCAACTCCTGCCCCATCGTCATCACACCGACGGTTTCTTCGCCGCCGCCCTGGAGCGCCAAGCATGAACCAGAACGAAGCCCTGACGCAGCTAAAAAATCTGTGGGAGGACATGCACGGGCCGGATTTCATCTGGCAGGTAGTGGCGCTCGCCGTTTGCCTCGGCCTTGCCCTGCTGTTCTCGAACTGGTGGGAAAAGCGCCTCAAAGAGAGCGCGGCGGGCTTGGGCAAAAATAACGCCCGGCTCGGCTACGTCAGCACTCGCCTCGCCTTTCCGCTCACCGGCCTGTTGCTTACCGGGCTGGCTTTGCCGCTCCTCGCGCCGTTCATCAAGGTCAATCTCCTCAAGCTGGCGGTGCCGCTGTTTACCTCGCTGGCCCTGGTGCGGGTCATCATTTTTGTGCTCTACAGCTCTTTCCCCAAGGCCCGCTGGCTGGCCCCGTGGGGACGCATCATTTCGACCGTGATCTGGTTCTGGCTGGCGCTTTACATCACCGATCTCGCGCCTTTTGTCATCGACGCGCTGGCGAGCGTGCAATTTTCCCTCGGCCACCAGCAGATGAATCTGTGGATGGTGCTGCATGGCGCTCTCACCGTCCTGCTGACCATCATTGCCGCGCTGTGGGTCGCCGGGTTGATCGAAAATCGCCTGATGCGCATGGCGCAGGTCGACCTCAATCTGCGCACGGTGGCCGTCCGTTTCACCAAGACGTTGCTAACCTTGCTCGCCATCCTCATCAGTCTGCCGCTGGTCGGCATCGACATCACGGCTTTTTCGGTCTTTACCGGGGCGCTCGGCGTCGGCCTCGGCTTTGGCTTGCAGAAAATCGCCAGCAGCTATGTGTCGGGCTTCATCATTTTGCTCGACCGCTCCATCCGCATCGGCAACATCATCCAGATCGACGACAGCGCAGGCGAAAAGAGCATCGGCGAAGTCAGCAAAATCACCACCCGCTACACCGTGCTCAAACACGCGGGCGGCACCGAATTCATCGTCCCCAACGAAATACTGATTAGCAGCACGGTGCAAAACCAGACCTATTCCAACACCCGGCTGCGTCTTGCCACCACCATCGGCGTTGCTTACGACAGCGACCTCGATCTCGTCAGCCGCCTCATGATCGAAGCCGCCAAAACCCAGCCGCGCGTCCTCGCCGAGCCGCCGCCGCGCGTCGCGCTGACGCAGTTTGCCGACAGCGCCATCAATCTCGAACTCGGCTTCTGGATCGACGACCCGGTCAACGGCAAGGGCAATATCCTGTCCGACATCAATTTCACCATCTGGCGCGCCTTCAAGGCCAATGGCGTGGAAATTCCCTTCCCGCAGCGCGAGGTGCGCATACTCAACGGCAACACTCAGGCCGCTTGAGGCGGCTTGCTGGCAATCACCAACAGGAACCCCCGGCCATGAACCACCTCGAACACCACCGCCTGCATCGCAGCAACTGGCTGCGCGCCGCCGTGCTCGGCGCCAACGATGGCATCGTCTCGACCGCCTCCTTGCTGATCGGCGTGGCGGCAGCGGGCAGCGGCAAGGAGGCGATCATTCTGGCTGGCGTCGCGGCGCTGGTCGCCGGGGCGATGTCGATGGCGGCGGGCGAATACGTCTCCGTCAGTTCACAGGCCGACATCGAGGCGGCGGACATCGCCATGGAGCGCGCCGCCCTGCGCGACCATCCGCAAGAGGAATTTGCCGAACTGCGCGACATCTACATCAGCCGGGGATTGAGCCGCGATCTGGCCACCGAGGTCACACGTCAACTCATGGCGCACAACGCTCTCGAAGCCCATACCCGCGACGAAATCGGCATTACCGCATCTGGCAAGGCGCGGCCCTTGCAGGCGGCGCTGGCTTCCGCCATCGCTTTCATCGCTGGCGCGGTGTTGCCGCTGCTGACCGCCCTGTTGTTGCCGCTCGCTGCGATGCAATGGGGACTGGCGGTCACTTCACTGGTCTTTCTGGCGCTGTTGGGCGCCGTGGCCGCCAAGAGCGGCGGCGCCTCGATGCTGAAAGGCGCGCTGCGCATCTGTTTCTGGAGCGCCCTGGCAATGATATGCAGCGCCTTGGTCGGACGGCTTTTTGAGGTGGCGGTTTAGGGGTTATTCCATTTCCAGATCAAACGATTACTTTGTCGACTTCGCTTGACGTGCGACAGCACTGTCTGCGCTTCGTCTTCGCGTACTCGCTTGATCTGAAAATGGAATGAGGCTTGTCGGCGGCGAAAAAAAACCGCCTCGCGGGCGGGATGACTGGAGCGGGTCAGTGTTTTTGCCGTTTGCGCCACCACAGGCGGGCAGTGAGGATGATTGCGCCAGCAAAAACACCGGCCAGCAGGGCCTTGAGCGGTTCGGCGTTACCGCGGGCCAGCCAGTCGAAACCGGCGACGCCAACGAATACGCCAATGCTTTCTCTGACCGGCAGATCGTCAGCGAGCGACATGACGGTTTTGGCCAGGGAGGATGACGACCGGGGCGGGTTGTGGCCGTTGTGGCATCAGACCGAACAGGTAGAGGCGGGCAGCTTGCAGAAATTCCTGGATGTTCATGGCGGTCTATTGGTAGCGATATTGTTTCGGGGTAAAACTGCATTCTAGGAACGCGCCATGCCGGGGTCTGTTGCTCGCGCGTACCGCTGGCGTAACGCGCAATGATCGTTTGTGGCGCTTTGTAACAAAGGCCGAAAAGGCCTACTGGTGGGCATTCCAGCTCAGGATGAAGCGCGCTCCGCCAAGGGGCGAGGCAGCGGCGGTGGCCGTGCCGCCATGCAGTTCGAGCACCCGCCGGACGATCGCCAGACCGAGGCCGTAGCCGCCGGTGGAACGATCGCGCGAGCGGTCGAGACGGGCGAAAGCGGTAAAAACGCGCTCGCGTTCTTCCGGCGGAATGCCGATGCCGTCATCATCGACCAGAATCTGAATGCGCTCGCCATCCTGTTCGGCGCTGACCTGGATTTTCTCGCGGGTGTACTTGAAGGCATTGCGCAGGATGTTGCTGACGGCATAAGGCATGAGCTTGCGGTCGAGGTCGACATGGAGTTCCGGCGGCAAGCGGCTGGTATCTACCGCGACAGCAAGCTCCCGCCCGAGGAGCCGCATGGATTGGACCTGATCAATCAGCCAGTCGGCAAAGGGAACGCTGGAAAGCTGGATTTCCGGCGCTTCGCGCTCGAAGCGGGCGTAGGTCAGGCTGGTGTCGATCAGGCGGTCGAGTTCGTCGAGGTCGCTCTCCATCATCGCCCACAAGCGTTGCCGCTCGCTTAGTTGCGTCGCCTCGGCGAGCATTTCGAGGGCGAAGCGCATCCGCGCAATCGGCGTGCGCAATTCATGCGAAATGCTGCTGGAGAGTTCGCGGTGCGTCGCCAGCAGGCGCTGTATTCGTTCGGCCATGCTGTTCATGGTGTCGGCCAGGGGCGAGAACAGTTGACTGCGCGCCGACGGCGAACGGGCGCCAAAATTGCCATCGCCAAGATCGCGGGCGGTCTGGCGGATGGATTCCAGATCGCGCCAGACCGGGCGCACCCAGAACCATAGAACGATGCCGAAAATCAGCCCGATCAGGCTCCAGGTCAAAAGGCGCAGACGGATTTCCAGCGGCAGACGCTCGGTTTGCTCAAGATTGTGGCTGGCCGCCAGGGGGCCGACCACCAGGATTTTGCTGCTGTTGCCGAGACGGTGATACATGATGTCGCCGTCATGGTCGATGGCGATGTCGCCAGCGTCGAGCTTGATGACTTGCTCCGGCTTGAGGGATTGATCGAGCGTCATGCGTTCGACGATATTGAGCTTGTAGGAGAATTTTTGATCGAGTTGTTCGATGGTCGCTTCCCAGACATGGCGCGGGTGGCGGAACAGTTCATCCTCGATCAGCGTGATCGTGCCGCGCATGAAACGGCGGGCGTAATCATCGGTAATGCCGCGCTGCGCCGTTGAAATGACAAAATCAGCCGTAAAGGCGATGGCGACGAAAGAACCCATCGCCAGCAGATAGAAGTTGAAAAACAGCCGCGAGAGGCTGTAACGTCCGCCACGCCAGCGCGGCAGGGCGACGCGAAAAAAGGCGCGGGCAAGGCCCTGGGCGCGTTCCGGCTGACTTTGCTGGTGCTTGTCCGCCGCGCCCGGCTCAGTTCCAGTCATGTTTGCTGAACAGATAGCCCTTGCCGCGAACGGTCTTGATCCGGGTCGGATTTTCCGGATCGTCATTGAGCTTTCTGCGCAGACGCGAAATGCGGGCGTCGATCGAGCGATCCAGCCCGTCGAAGCCGATGCCGCGCAATTCCTGCAACAAATCGTCGCGCGACAGCACATTGCCAGCGTGGCTGGCGAGCAGCCAGAGCAGATCGAATTCAGCCGTGGTCAGGTCGATGCCGGTGTCGCCAAGACTGGCGGTGCGCGTCGCCTGACTGATGCGGAACTGGCCGAAGGCCAGCGATTCGGCGTCGCCGCTGTGGTCGTCAGCCGCTGGCAGACGGCGCAACAGGGCTTTAATGCGCGCCAGCAACACACGCGGCTGCACCGGCTTGGCGATGTAATCGTCAGCGCCCATCTCAAGGCCGAGAATCTGGTCGAAATCTTCATCACGAGCAGTCAGCATGAGAATCACGCCCCGGTACTGCGGACGCACCGAGCGGCAGACTTCAAAGCCATCCTTGCCCGGCAGCATCACGTCAAGAATGACGAGATCGGGTTGTTCCGCCAGAATGCGCGCTTCGGCGCTGTCGCCGCGCGGCTCGATGGCCACTTCAAAATCATTCTTGGCCAGATACTCGGCAGTCAGTTCAGCCAGCCGGGCATCATCTTCGACGAGTAGGATACGAGTATTCATCCGCGCATATTAACCAGCCGGAGAGGGATGGTCTAGCACTACGGCATGGGTAATGCCGTAAAATAAAAGTTTATTTTTCGAGCATTGGCACGGTTATGGATTTGTCCCGCATTCCGCTGCGCGCCTGGTTCGCCGCACTGGCCCTGGGTTGCTTCGGCCTCGTCGCCTTCAGCATGGCTTTGCAGGAGATGCTTCGCCTGGCGCCGTGCCCGTTGTGCATTTTTCAGCGCCTGCTCTATATGGTCATCGGCGTTCTGGCGCTGGTTGGTTTTTTGCTGCCGTCCGCCCGCCCGTTATGGCGCGGCGTCATCGGAGCGGCGGCGCTGTTGGGCGCTGGCGTTGCCGCCTACCAGACCTGGATGCAGTTTTATCCTGAACTGGCTTCGGAATGCGGCTTCTCCGACCCGAACCTGATCGAGCGTCTGGTCGACTGGCTGGGTATGCAGTTTCCGTCCCTCTTTCTGGCGACCGGCTTTTGCACCAGCATCGAGTGGTCTTTCCTTGGCCTGTCGATGGCCAACTGGTCGCTCCTGATCTTCCCCGGCATTGCCGCCTATGTCATGTTGACGCTGCGGCGGAGAGCCTGATTCTGCTCCGGCGGCGGAAAAAACAAAACCCGCCAGACGGGCGGGTTTGTCGAAAGCCGGAGTTACCGGGTTATTTCAGCTTCACTTCCTTGTAAGCCACATGCTTTCTGGCTTTCGGGTCGTATTTCATCATCTCCAGTTTTTCCGGCGTCGTCCGCTTGTTTTTGGAGGTGGTGTAGAAGTGACCCGTGCCAGCCGTTGATTCCAGCTTGATTTTTTCGCGTCCGCCTTTAGCCATTTTCTTCTTCCTTCCTTAATCAGATTTCGCCACGGGCGCGCAGGTCGGCGAGCACGGCGTCGATGCCGTTCTTGTCGATCAAACGCAGACCGGCGTTGGAAACGCGCAGACGAACGAAGCGGTTTTCGCTTTCGACCCAGAAACGGCGCTGTTGCAGATTGGGCAGGAAGCGGCGCTTGGTTTTGTTGTTGGCGTGGGAAACCTTGTTCCCAACCATCGGGGCTTTACCCGTGACTTGGCAGACTCGCGCCATGATTGGTGCTCCAGAATTCGATAAGGAAAGCCGATCATTCTAATCGAAATCGTCCAATGCGTTCAAGGGGTTCCCCTATTTTTTGGATTCCGGCCACGAAAAACCGCCCTCATCAGCGCAAGCCGCCCATCCCGCCCATCCCCGGCAACATGCCTTTCATGCCGCGCATCAGTTTGCCGATGCCGCCCTTGGAAAACTGTTTCATCATTTTTTGCGTCTGCTCAAACTGGTTGAGGAGGCGGTTGACATCCTGCACCTGAACGCCCGCGCCTGCGGCGATGCGGCGTTTGCGGCTGGCTTTGATGAGTTCGGGCTTGGCGCGCTCAGTCGGCGTCATCGAGTTGATGATGCCTTCGACGCGACCGATCATTTTGTTTTCGGCCCCTGGCTGCAACTGGCTGGCGGCCTGGGCGAACTGCGCCGGCATTTTGTCGAGCAGCGCCGACATGCCGCCCATATTGCGCATTTGCGCCATCTGCTCCTTGAAATCGCTGAGGTCGAAGCCCTTGCCCGCTTTGAGTTTTTTGGCGAAGGCGACGGCTTTTTCTTCATCCAGCCCCTTGCGGGCTTCTTCGATGAGCGACAGCACATCGCCCATGCCGAGAATGCGCGAGGCCATCCGTTCGGGATGGAAGGCTTCAAGGCCGGAGAGTTTTTCGCCGACACCGGCGAATTTGATCGGCTTGCCGGTGACGTGGCGCACCGAGAGCGCCGCGCCGCCGCGCGAATCGCCGTCGAGCTTGGTCAGCACGACGCCGGTCAACGGCAGCGCCTCGTTAAAGGCGCGGGCGGTGTTGACGGCGTCCTGGCCGAGCATGGCGTCGACGACGAAGAGCGTTTCAATCGGCTTCACGGCAGCGTGCAGACGCTTGATTTCGGCCATCATCTCGTCGTCGATCGCCAGCCGCCCCGCCGTATCAACCAGCAGCACCTCGTGATAGTGGCGTTTGGCCCAGTCGACGGCGGCGAGCGCGATGGCTTCCGGCTTTTCGCCGACGGCGGAAGGAAAGAAATCAACGCCAGCCTGACCGGCCACCGATTTCAACTGCTCGATGGCCGCTGGCCGGTAAACGTCGCAGGAGACGACGAGCACTTTTTTCTTGTGATTTTCCTTGAGGAATTTGCCGAGCTTGCCGACCGTGGTCGTCTTGCCCGCGCCCTGCAAACCGGCCATGAGGACGATGGCGGGCGGCTGGGTGTTGAAATTGATGCCTTCATACGCCGCGCCCATGAGCCGGGTCAGTTCCTCATGGACGACGCCAATCAGCGCCTGGCCGGGACTGAGCGAGCCGATGACGGCTTCGCCCACGGCTTTTTCCCTGACGGCGGCGATAAAGTCCTTGACCACCGGCAGGGCCACATCGGCTTCGAGCATGGCCATGCGCACTTCGCGCAGGGCGTCGCTAATATTGGCTTCGGTCAGGCGGGCTTCGCCCTTCAAGGTTTTGATGACGCGGGCAAGGCGGGTAGTCAGGTTATCGAGCATGGCGAATGGGCTTCGAGTAGAATTTGCAGATGGCCGACATTGTAATTCAGCACCTGCCCAACATCCTCGCCGCCTTGATCTACGGCGGGCTTGGCTTTCATTTCTGGAACACCCGCTGGCGCGAGGGCGAAAAACACGCCATCGCCGGCCCGATGCAAGGCTGGGAGCGCGCCGCCATCGCCGTGGCCCTGCTCATTCACGCCTGGGGCCTCTACAGCGGTTTGTTTGCCGAAGCGGGGATGCGCTTCTCCTTCAGCTTCGCGCTCTCGCTCATGCTGTGGCTGGCCGTCCTCATCTACTGGCTGGAAAGTTTCATGGCCCGCATGGAAGGCTTGCAGCCGCTGGTACTGCCGCTGGCCGCCGTGTGCGCCTTTCTGCCTGTGCTTTTTCCCTATGTCCGCCTGGTCGCCAACGCCGGGGCCACCGGCTTCATGATGCACTTCATCGCCGCCATGCTGGCTTACAGTCTGCTGACTCTTTCGGCGCTCCATGCCATTTTCATGGGATTGACTGAAAACGCCCTGCACAAGCGTTCGCTCCAGCGGCGGCTGGTCAGCCTGCCGCCGCTGATGGCAATGGAATCCTTGCTCTTTCGTATGCTGACTATCGGTTTTGTTCTGCTGACCCTGACAGTTGGCAGCGGCGTGTTTTTTTCCCAGGCCCTGTTCGGCAAGCCTTTCACGTTTAACCACATGACGCTGTTCGGCTTTGCCTCATGGGGCATTTTCGCCACACTGCTGATTGGCCGCCACGCTTGGGGCTGGCGCGGCAAGCGGGCGCTGCGCTGGACGCTGGCCGGGTTTTCGCTGCTGATTCTGGCCTACGTTGGCAGCCGTTTTGTTGGCGAAGTGATTTTGCATCACATTTAATCTCGCTCAAAGCGCCCGCCCGGCCTGACTCCAGGGGCGGCCAATCCTTTACAAACCCTCTCCCGCGTAGCATCATCGGGCGATCTAAACGGCATCCAAGCATTCTCGATGGCAGCGACTTCTCAATCTCTCCCGCTCAGTGGTCTGGCCCGCGCTTTGGTGCAGGCTGGGCGGCTCAAGGAGAGTGAGGCCGAGCAACTGCAATCGCAAGCCAACAACGCCAAGATTTCCCTGCTTGAGCAGGTCATTCTCAGCCAGAAAGCGACGGGCCTCGAAATTGCCCGTTTTGTTTCGGAAACCTTTGGCTATCCACTGCTCGATCTGGCCGCTTTTTCTGAAGCCTATATTCCGGCTGACGCCATTGATCGCAAGTTAATCGCCTCGCACAAGGTGATTCCGCTCAACAAGCGCGGCAACCGGCTTTCCGTTGCAATCACCGATCCCACCAATCTGCGCGCTCTCGATGAAATCCGCTTTCAGACGGGGCTTGCCGTCGACCCGATTGTCGTCGAGCACGCGAAGCTCGCGCCGCTGGTCGCCAAATACGCCGAATCGGCGAGCGATGCGCTGAAAAACCTGGCTGGCGAGGACATCAACCTCGATCTGCTCAGTGATGATACGGCGGCGGCAACCGCCGATGAATCGGCGGCGCAAATGGATGTCGATGACGCGCCGGTCGTCAAATTCATCCAGAAGATGCTGCTCGACGCCATCAACGACGGCGCTTCCGACATTCACTTTGAGCCTTACGAAAAGTATTACCGCATCCGTTTCCGCGTCGATGGCATTTTGCGCGAAATCGCGACGCCGCCTCTGGCGATCAAGGAAAAGCTCGCCTCCCGGATCAAGGTCATCTCGCGCCTGAATATTGCCGAAAAGCGCGTCCCGCAGGATGGGCGGATGCGTCTCGTGCTGTCCAAAACCCGCGTCATTGATTTTCGCGTCAGCACCCTGCCCACGTTGCAGGGCGAAAAAATCGTGCTGCGTATTCTCGATCCGACTTCGGCCACGCTCGGCATTGAAGCATTGGGCTACGAAGCGGATCAGAAAGCGGCCCTGCTCGACGCTGTCAGTCGTCCCTACGGCATGGTGCTGGTTACCGGCCCGACCGGTTCGGGCAAGACGGTTTCGCTCTACACCTGTCTCAATATTCTCAACAAGGACGGCGTCAATATTTCGACTGCCGAAGACCCGGCGGAAATCAATCTGCCCGGCATCAACCAGGTCAATGTGGACGAAAAAGCCGGTCTGACTTTCCCGGTCGCCCTGCGCGCTTTTCTGCGCCAGGACCCGGACATCATCATGGTCGGCGAAATCCGCGATCTGGAAACCGCCGAAATCGCCATCAAGGCGGCGCAAACCGGTCACATGGTGCTGTCCACGCTGCATACCAACGATGCGCCGCAAACCTTGACCCGCCTCATGAACATGGGCGTGCCGACCTTCAACATCGCCGCCAGCGTGCAGTTGATTACGGCGCAGCGTCTGGCGCGGCGCTTGTGCGCCTGCAAAAAACCGATGACCGTGCCCACCCAGGCGCTCCTTGACGCCGGTTTCAAGGAGCGCGATCTCGACGGCTCATGGACGCTCTACGGCCCGGAAGGCTGCGACCGCTGCCGGGGCAGCGGCTACAAGGGGCGTGTCGGTATTTATCAGGTGATGCCGGTTTCTGAAACCATGCAGAGCCTTATCATGAGCGGCGCGACTGCGCTCGATCTCGCCCGTCAGGCCAAAGTGGAGGGCGTCAGGGATCTGCGCGAATCTGGTCTGCTCAAGGTCAAACAGGGCCTCACCTCGCTCGACGAAGTGTTGAGCACGACCAATATCTAGGGGAAACCGCTATGGCTACCATCGCCAAACCAAGACCAAAAGCCGCCATCAAGGAAGGCACTTTTCTCTGGGAAGGACGCAACAAGGATGGCAAGACCGTTCGCGGCGAAATGCGCGCCGCCAGCGAATCCGTGGTGCAGACCACGCTGCGCCGCCAGGGTGTGAGCAACGCCAAGATCAAGAAAATGCGCTTCAAAAAGGGCGGCAAAGTCAGCGAAAAGGACATTGCCCTCTTTACCCGCCAACTGGCGACGATGATGCGCTCCGGCGTTCCCCTGCTTCAGGCTTTCGACATCGTTGGCCGTGGCCACAGCAACCCGGCGGTTGGCAAGCTCCTGCTCGACATCAAATCCGATGTCGAAACCGGCAGTTCGATGTCGCAGGCTTTCCGCAAATTTCCGCTCTATTTCGATGCGCTCTATTGCAATCTCGTCGCCGCTGGCGAGCAGGCCGGTATTCTCGACACCCTGCTTGAGCGTCTGGCGACCTACAAAGAAAAAATGCTCGCCATCAAGAGCAAGATCAAGGCGGCGCTGTTCTATCCGATTTCGGTCATCGTCGTCGCCTTCATCATCACGGCGGTCATCATGATTTTCGTCATTCCCGCCTTCAAGGAGGTGTTCGCCAACTTCGGCGCTGACCTGCCAGCGCCGACACTCGTCGTGATTGGCATTTCCGACTTTTTCGTCGCTTACTGGTGGGCGATTTTCGGGGCCATTGGCGGCGGCCTGTTTTTCTTCTTCCAGTCCTGGAAGCGTTCGGAAAAAATGCAGATGACGATGGATCGTCTGCTCCTGCGGGTGCCGATTTTCGGCAGCATCATCCGCAAGGCGGTCATTGCCCGCTGGACGCGAACCCTGGCGACCATGTTCGCTGCTGGCGTGCCGCTGGTCGAATCGCTCGATTCCGTTGGCGGCGCTGCGGGCAACTATGTGTACAAAGCCGCGACCAAACAGATTCAGAGCGAAGTCGCCACCGGCACCAGCCTGACCATCTCGATGCAGAATGTCGATATTTTCCCCAACATGGTCACCCAGATGGTCGCCATCGGCGAAGAATCCGGCGCGCTTGATTCGATGCTGTCGAAAGTCGCCGATTTCTTCGATCAGGAAGTCGACGACGCCGTCGAAGCCATGTCCAGCCTCATGGAGCCGATCATCATGGTGGTGCTCGGCACGCTCATCGGCGGCATGATCGTCGCCATGTACCTGCCCATCTTCAAGCTCGGCTCGGTCGTTTGATGCTGGTGGAATCACTCCTCGGCTTCGTCGTTCTCGTCGGCATACTCGGCCTGTGCTTCGGCAGCTTTCTCAATGTCGTGATTCACCGCCTGCCGCTCATCATGGAGCGGGAGTGGCAGGCGCAATGCGCTGAACTCAACGGGCAAGCCGCAGCCGACGCCGAACCATTGACGCTTGCCCGCCCCCGTTCGCGCTGCCCGCGCTGCGGCCACCCGATCACGATTCTCGAAAACATCCCGCTCATCAGCTATCTGTTTGTTCTCAAAGGTAAATGCTCCGGTTGCGGCGAGCCGATTTCGCCGCGCTATCCGCTGGTCGAACTGCTGACCGGCCTCTTTTCCGCCTATGCCGCCTGGCGTTTCGGCCCGACCCTGCAACTGGCCGGGGCGCTGCTCCTGATCTGGGCGCTGATTGCGCTCGCCGCCATCGACTTCGACACGCAACTGCTGCCGGATGCGATTACCCTGCCGCTCCTTTGGGCGGGGCTGGCGTTCAATCTCAACGCCGCTTTCGCCCCGCTGCCCGTCGCCGTCATCGGCGCGATGGCCGGTTATCTCGCGCTGTGGTCGGTATTCTGGCTGTTCAAGCTGGCGACCGGCAAGGAAGGCATGGGCTACGGCGATTTCAAGCTCCTCGCGGCGCTCGGCGCGTGGCTTGGCTGGACGATGCTGCCGGTCATCATCCTGCTTTCCTCGCTGGTTGGCGCGGCGGTCGGCATAACGCTCATCGTCGCCGCCCGCCGTGGGCGCAATGTGCCGATTCCCTTCGGCCCCTACCTCGCCGCCGCCGGGCTGATCGCCCTCTTCTGGGGCAAAGACCTGACGGAACGCTATCTCGGCCTGATCGCTTGAATTGCGCTCTCAGGGCCAGAGCATCAAAATTCTTCAACGCTCAATGATTTATAGAGCCGGCGATTAAGAATTTGTCCGTAAATTGGTTATCTGAATCCCATTAACCCCTCCACCACGCTGCGCGTGGTCCCCCTCCCCATTGGCTGCGCCAATAGGGAGGATCGAAAACCACGGTGGCTCCAAGATCCTCCCCGTTGCGAAGCAATGGGGAGGGGGACCATGCGAAGCAGGGTGGAGGGGTAGGCGAGCGCGAAGTCATGGTTGGCTTATTTACGGGCAAATTCTCAGCGCTGCGTTGAAATGACAGGGAATTTGATGCTCTGGCCCTGCGTGACGCAAGCCCGCAATGAAGGTCGCGCTTTGCCAATGACCATCAGGCCCCGGCCCCAATGTCATGAGAGAGGGGCTGCTTTGTGTATGGGTTTGAATCACCCCACGGTCTGTTTAGCTCGAAATCAAAACAAACACGCCTGTTTTTCCGTCGGACGCGGTTTCTGGCTGGCGTCGAAGACGCGCATCTGGCGGGGGCGGAACCAGACGGTTTGGCCGATGGTGAGTTGCAGCGCCTCGTGCCGTTCGCGTGAGAGTTCGACTTCGACGATTTCGCTTTCGTGCTGCAATTCGACG
>JAITWU010000063.1 GCA_031285115.1 Azonexus sp.
TGGATAGCGCCCGGACGCAGCCGCTGGCGAGCGGGCGTTTTTTGACCCTCGACAATCAGGTCAATGTCTCGACCGGCACGGTGCGGGCCAAGGCGCGCTTTGACAATGCCGATGGCCGACTCTTTCCCAACCAGTTCGTCAATATCCGCCTGCAACTGGGCACGGCAGAGGGCGTGCTGGTTCCGGTGACAGCCGTGCGGACGGGGCTGGACGGCGATTACGTTTATGTCATCGACGCCGAAAGCATCGCCCGCACGCGCCCGGTCAAACGGGGCCTGGCGACGGATACGGAGATTTTGATCGCCCAGGGCTTGCAGGCGGGCGAGCGGGTGGTTGCCGAAGGCGGCGACCGCGTCAAGGACGGCGCGGCAGTGCGGCGGGCCGATGCGGCGGGGCCGCCAGCGGGCGAAGCAAAAGGCGGCCCTGGCGGCGGCGGGCGACCGAATCTCGACAAGCTGCCGCCGGAAGAACGTGAGAAGGTTGAGAAAATGACGCCAGAAGAGCGGCGCAGCTATTTCCAGCAGAAACGGGCGGAACAAGGCGGCGTGTCCGGTCGGAAAGGGTCGCCTTAACTGTCGTCCCCAAAGGCAACTTTTGTCAGGCGCGGACAAACTCCATCGCCAACCCCGGCGCGGCAAGACGAAGTCGACAAAGTATGTGGATTTTGGCGAGCGCGATAGAATCCGCGAGTCATGATCAAGCAGATCCAAACCGACCAGTTGCAGCCCGGCATGTTCGTGCATGACCTCAATTGCGGCTGGCTGGATCATCCTTTTTTCGCCAACGCCTTTCTCGTCCGCGACCAGAAGACGGTGGAGAAAATCGCCAGCCTCGGCATCCGCGGGCTGTACATCGACACGGACAAGGGCGCGGATGTCGAAGAAGCGCGCACGGCAGAGGAGGTCAGCGCCGATCTCGACCGGCACCTCAGCGAAATCGCCAGCAAGGGGCCGGAAGCGCCCGTCGTCACGGCGCTCAAGGAAGAAGCCGCGCGCGCCCGGCGCTTGCATGGCGAAGCGCACAAAATCGTCCGCAATATGATGGATGACGTTCGCCTCGGCCAGCAGATCGAGGTCGACCGCATGGAGCCGCTGGTCGAAAACGTGGTCGATTCCATTTTCCGCAACCAGGATGCGCTGTTGCCGCTGGCCCGGCTGAAAAACCACGACGATTACACTTTTCAGCATTCCGTCAGCGTTTGCGCCCTGCTCGTCGCCTTTGGCCGCGGTCTCAATCTGGAGCGCGAGATCTTGAAAGACATGGCCCTCGGCGGCCTCTTGCACGACATCGGCAAGGCGCGCGTGCCCGACGCCATTCTCAACAAACCGGGCAAGCTGACCGACGGCGAATTCGTCAAGATGAAATCGCACGTAGATCTCGGCGTCGCCGTTCTGCAACAGACGCCGGGCGTTCCTGAAATCGCGCTCTGCGTGACCGCTGAACACCACGAACGCTACGACGGCAGCGGTTATCCGCACAAGCAGCAGCAACAGGGGATCAGCCTTTACGGTCAGATCGCCTCGATCGTCGACGTGTATGACGCCATTTCTTCCGACCGCTGCTACCACAAAGGGATGCCGCCAACGCAGGCGCTCAAGAAACTGCTCGAATGGAGCAGCCACCATTTCAACCCGCAACTGGTGCAAACCTTTATCCGCGCCATCGGCATTTATCCGAGCGGCTCCTTGGTCCAGCTCGAAAGCAAGCGTCTCGGCGTGGTCATCGAGCAGAACGAAAAAAACCTGCTGGCGCCGACCGTCCGCGTTTTTTACCACGCCGGTCAGCAGCACTACATCCCGCCGGAAAATATCGACCTTGCTAGATCAATGGATCGCATCGCCAGTTTCGAGAATTTTGAAAAATGGAAAATCGACCCGCGCCAATGGCTGCCCGCCTGATCGCGCTATTGCTGTGCGGCCTGCCGTTACTGGCTGACAGCGCCGGGACGGCAGACCGCCAGCAACGCCTCGACCGCGCCGCCGCCTTGAAAAGCGAAGCTGCGGCAGAACGCAAAGCCGCCGCCGAACGGCTCGAACAACAAAATGCCGAATGCGCCAGGAGCTTTTTCGTCAATTCATGCCGCGACGACGCCAAAGATGAGCATCTCAAAGCCATCGACGAAGCCCGCCGTCTGGAAAACGAGAGCGCCGCGCTGGAGCGCGAAATCAAACACGAGGATGTAGCCCAGCACGAAGCCGAACAGGCCGCCGAAAACCAGCGGCGCGAGGCCGACCGGGCGGAACGCGAAACGCAGGTCGCCAACGAGCGGCAAAAAAACGCCGAAGCAACGGCCCAACACTTGGCCGATAAAGAAAAGCAAGCTGCCGAAGGCGAAAAACGCAAAGCAGCGGAAGCCGAAAAACTGCGCCGCAAACAGGCCGAACACGCCGCCCGCGTGGCGGAAAAAAAGCGGCGGCAGGAGAAAAAAGCCGCCGAAAAACCGGGGCAAAAGCCCTGATGGCAGTCAAAGCGCAGCAACCGTCGACCGCGATACGCCCTCAACCTGCGACGCCACCGCCTGATGGCGAAATCTCAACCAGCCATGCCAGCCGCCAGACGCAGCAATTTGCCAATCGGCGTCGGCACCCCCGCCGCCGCCGCCTGCGTCAGATCCAGCCATTCATGACCCGCTTCGGCCACGCGCGGCGTTCTTTCGACTTCGCACAACACCGGCTCCAGCGTCAGGCGAAAGTGGGTGAAAGTATGGCGTAACGGCGGCAACGGCTGGCAGCGCCGCGCCTTGAGGCCAAAGCGCGCGAGAACACGCTCGACCGGCCCTTCCGGCGGCGTCAGCAGGCCGCCCCAAAGGCCGGTGGGCGGGCGGCGTTCAAGCAAGATCCGCCCGCCAGCGCAGAGCAGCACAAAAGTCGCCGTCCGCTCCGGCAGCGCCGCCCGCGGCCGCGCCGTTGGCAGCGTCATCTGCCGCCCCTGCTGGCGCGCCTGGCAATCCGCCGCCACCGGGCAATCCTCGCAAGCCGGGCGGCTGCGTGCGCACAAGCCGCTGCCCAAATCCATCAAGCCCTGCGTGTAGGCTTCAATGTCAACTTCCGGCAAAAGGCTGGCGGCCAGCCGCCAAAGCTGCCGATGCACGGCCACCGCGCCGGGAAAACCGTCGATGGCGAAATGGCGGCACAGCACGCGCTTGACATTGCCATCGAGAATAGCCGCCCGCTCGCCAAAGGCGAAAACGGCAATGGCCGCCGCCGTCGACGGGCCGACGCCCGGCAATTCCGCCAGCGCCGCCGCATTGCCGGGAAAATGCCCGCCGTGACGGGCAACGACCTCCTCGGCGCAGCGGTGCAGATTGCGGGCGCGGGCGTAGTAACCCAAACCGGCCCAATGTTCCATCACCACATCGACCGAAGCCGCCGCCAGCGCCTCGACATCGGGAAAGCGGGCGAGAAAGCGCCGGTAATAAGGAATCACCGTCGCCACCTGCGTCTGCTGCAACATGATTTCGGAAAGCCAGATGCGGTAAGGATCGCGGCCATTCTGCCAGGGTAAGTCATGCCGCCCGGCAGTTTTTTGCCAGGCGATCAGGCGAACGGCGAAAGAAGGCGTGTCAATCAAAGTCTGTTCTCGACGCATGCGGGGCGAGGCCGGATAATACGCAACTTTTGCCTTTTCCCAACCCCCGCAATGAGCCACCCTCCCCTTGATACACGCCCTCTGCGCAATGCTTTGGGGCGTTTCGCCACTGGCGTCGCCATCGTCACGGCGCTTGACCCGGATGGGCAGCCGATCGGCCTCACCGTCAATTCCTTTACCGCCGTCTCGCTCGACCCGGCGCTGGTTCTCTGGTGTCTCGACAACGACTCGCACAACCTCGCCGCCTTCCGCCGCGCCAGCCATCACGCCATCAACATCCTCGCCGCCGCCCAGCTTGACCTCTCCAACCGCTTCGCCACCTGGCCAGCCGACCGCTTCGTCGGCCTCCCCTGGCGTCCCGGCATCGGCGGCGCGCCGCTCCTGCCAGACTGCTGCGCGACCTTTGAAGTCGCCAACGAAACCGCCCACACTGGCGGCGACCACACCATTTTCATCGGCCGCATCGAACGCTTCAGCGAAACCCCCAACCTCGCCCCGCTAGTGTTCCACGCCGGCCAATACCGGCAACTCGCCTAACCGCGCCGAGCCAGCGGCAAAAAGTTGATGCTAGAATCCCTTCCCTGACGCGCAAAGCGGGTGTAGTTCAATGGCAGAACGGCAGCTTCCCAAGCTGCATACGAGGGTTCGATTCCCTTCGCCCGCTCCAGACATCTTTTCCACGGACATCCACCAACGTCCAAGGAGTGAAGTAAGTCATTGTCGGGATTGAGATTTTTATAAGATTTCAGTCCAAGGACATCCACCAACGGCCACTGACTACCGGTACAAAACGGTACAAAAAGCGGTACAAAAAAGTGCGGGGCGCGTGCGTTCCGCGTTGTTGATGGAGGGGCTGGGCCAGGGCATGGAACATCGCATCCAACTCATTTGGAGTTGGGATCATGCTCACCGATATGATGGTTCGGCAGGTCAAGGCCGCCGCCAAGCCCTTCGTCATCGCCGACTTTGACGGCCTCTATCTCCATGTCTCGGCCATCGGCACCAAGGCGTGGCACTTCAAGTACACCTGGGTTGGCCGTCGCGCCCAGCTTTCGCTGGGCAGCTACCCTGAAATCTCTCTGCGCGAGGCGCGAGAACTGCGTGACCAGGCCCGCGCCCAGGTCGCCAAAGGCGTCAACCCCCACCTCGACCGCAAGCAAAAGCGTCACGTCGTCAGACTGGCTGGTGAGAACACCTTTATTGCGGTCTATGAGAAGTGGCTGGGACATCGCCAACTCACTCTGGAGGAAGGCCGTCAGACCTCGCTGACGCAAATTCGGCGGGTGTTCAAAAAGGACGTGTTTCCCCACCTCAAGCAACTCACTATCTATGACGTGACCCGCCCGATATTGTTGGAGATCGTTGGGCGCATCGAGAAGCGCGGGTCGCTGTCCGTGGCCGAGAAAGTCCGCACCTGGCTCAAGCAGCTTTTCGACTACGCGATGGTCGTCATTCAGGACATGAAGGCACACCCGGCCACCGATCTGGATGTGGTCGCCGTGCCGCTGCCGCCGGTCGAACACAACCCGTTCCTGCGTATGGCCGAACTTCCGCAGTTCCTCCAAATTCTGCGCAGGTATCGGGGGCAGTTGACTACGCAGTTGGCAATCCGGCTTCTGA
>JAITWU010000090.1 GCA_031285115.1 Azonexus sp.
CGTGGTGCTGTGCAGCGCCGAAGTGGCCCGGCGCTACCAGGAAAAACCCATTGTGGTGCGGGCGGCAATCGTTCGCACGCGCCACCACGGCTCGTTTGAGGTGTTCAGCCCGGCGCTGGCGGCAGAGCAGGCCCCGGCCCCGACCGTGACGGCCTCCCGGGCCGCTTTTGAAGAGGCGGGCGTCGGGCCGGAAGACATTGATGTCTTGCAATTGCAGGATACCGATTCCGGTAGCGAGATCATTCACATGGCGGAAAACGGCTTTTGCCAGCATGGCGAACAGGAGCGCCTGCTGCGCGATGGTTCGACCGAAATCGGCGGACGGCTGCCGATCAATACCGATGGCGGCTGTCTCGCCAATGGCGAGCCGGTTGGCGCTTCCGGCCTGCGTCAGGTCATCGAAATCTGCCAGCAGTTGCGCGGCGAGGCCGGGCGGCGGCAGGTTCCCGGCCAGCCCCGGCTCGGTTATACGCACGTCTACGGTGCGCCGGGGGTGAGCGGCGTAACCATTCTTGAACGCGCCGCCCGCTGATTTTTCATTCATCACACAAGGACATCACATGAATATCAAAACCGTTGGCGTCGTCGGCGCAGGAACAATGGGCAACGGCATCGCGCAGGTCTGCGCTGCCGCTGGTTTGAGCGTGGTCATGGTCGATATTTCGGCGGAAGCCGTGCAGCGCGGCGTCGGCGCGGTGGCGGGCAGCCTCGACCGGCTCATCAAAAAGGAAAAATTGAGCCTCGGCGAAAAAGACGCCATCCTCCAGCGCATCAAGGGAACCACCGCCTACGCCGATCTGGCGGGCGTCGATCTGGTGATTGAAGCGGCGACTGAGAATGAGAGCCTCAAACTGCGTATTCTCAAGGACATTGACGGCATCGCTCCGGCGACGGCGATCATTGCCACCAATACCTCGTCGATGTCCATCACCCGGCTGGCGGCGGCGACCGCGCGCGGCGACCGCTTTATCGGCACCCACTTTTTCAATCCGGTGCCGCTCATGGAACTGGTCGAACTGATCCGTGGCTTGCAGACCAGCGATGAAACGCTGGCCCGGATCGAGGCTTTCATCAAGGCCATCGGCAAGACCTCGATCGTTGCCAAAAACAGCCCCGGCTTTGCCGTCAATCGCATTCTCTGCCCGATGATCAATGAGGCCATTTTCGCCCTTCAGGAGGGTCTTGCTTCGGCGGCAGACATCGACACCGGCATGAAACTCGGTTGTAATCAACCGATCGGCCCGCTGGCGCTGGCCGATCTGATCGGTCTCGACACCATGCTCTCGGTGATGGAGATGTTCTACACCGGATTCAACGACCCGAAATACCGCCCTGCCCCGCTGCTCAAGGAAATGGTCGATGCTGGCTACCTCGGACGCAAGAGCGGCCAGGGCTTCTTCAACTACCGCTAAAGCGCCGCAACAGGAGACAACCATGAATTTCGACCTGCCCCAGGAACTTGCCGCGCTGCAAGAAAAGGTGCGCCGCTTCATCGCCGAGAAGATCATCCCGCTGGAACGTGACGCGCGGCAGACGCCGCACGGCCCGACCGAGGATTTCCGGCGTGAACTGATCGCCAAGGCCAAAGCGGCGGGGTTGCTGTCGCCGCATGTATCGAAAGAATTCGGCGGTTTGGGGCTGGACCACCGGAGCAAGGCCGTCATTTTCGAGGAAGCGGGTTACTCCCTGCTCGGCCCGGTGGCGCTCAATATTTTCGCGCCCGACGAAGGCAACATGCACATGATGGAAGAAATCGCCACGCCAGCGCAGAAAGAACGCTGGCTGAGGCCGCTGGCGGCGGGCGAAACCCGCTCCTGCTTCTGCATGACCGAGCCGCATCCGGGCGCCGGTTCCGACCCCTCGATGCTGCAAACGACGGCGATCCAAGACGGCGACCATTACGTCATCAATGGCCGCAAGTGGTTTATCACCGGGGCCAATGGCGCGGCTTTCGCCATCATCATGGCCAAACTCGAAGATGGCCGGGCGACCATGTTCCTCTCCGACACCGACCGCCCCGGTTTTGTCGTCGAACGCTCGATGGATACGCTCGATATTTGCTTCCCCGGCGGTCATGGCGTGGTTCGCTTTGATGACCTGCGCGTCCCGGCCAGCGATATTCTCGGCGAGTTGGGCGAAGGCTTCAAATACGCTCAGGTGCGGCTATCGCCCGCGCGTTTGACGCACTGTATGCGCTGGCTCGGCGCCGCCCGCCGGGCGCATGACATCGCCACCGACTACGCCCGCCGCCGTCAGGCTTTTGGCAAGACGCTGGGCAGCCACGAAGGCGTCGGTTTCATGCTTGCCGACAATGAAATGGACATTCACTCGGCGCGGCTCGCCATCTGGCATACGGCCTGGGTGCTCGACAAGGGCAGCCTCGCGCTGCACGAATCGAGCGTCGCCAAAGTCATCGCGGCGGAAGCGGCGTGGCGCATCGTCGACCGTTGCGTGCAGATACTCGGCGGCCAGGGCGTGACGCGCGAAACCGTCGTCGCCCGCATCTTTGCCGACATGCGCGCCTTCCGCATTTACGACGGCCCTTCCGAGGTGCATCGCTGGAGTATCGCCAAGCGGGTCATCAAGGGCATCCGGCGGGATTACTGAAATGAGCGGCCCGATTACCGACATCTTCCGTCTCGACGGCCATCTGGCGCTGGTCACCGGCGCGTCCAGCGGCCTCGGGCGGCATTTTGCCCTGACTTTGGCGCGGGCGGGCGCAACGCTCATCGCCGCCGCCCGGCGCAGCGAGCCGCTGGCCGGTCTGGTGGCGGAAATCGCAGCCTTGGGCGGCCAAGCGTATGCCGCGCCGCTCGATGTCCGCGACCCGGCCAGCGTCAAAGCCTGTTTCGACCGGATTGCCGAGATGGCGGGCGTGCCCGACATCATCGTCAATAACGCGGGCATGACGCTGACCAAGCCGCTCTTGCAGCATGACGAAGACGACTGGAACAGCGTGCTCGACACCAATCTCGGCGGCTGCTGGCGCGTTGCCCAGGAAGGGGCGCGGCGCATGGTGGCGGCTGAAAAACGCGGCAGCATCGTCAA
>JAITWU010000100.1 GCA_031285115.1 Azonexus sp.
AAGGCGTTTGCCAGGCGCGATACGCTCACCGACCTCGGTTTTCTCGTGCACGCCATGATGGATGAGGGCAAACAGGTCGCTGCGGCGCTCGGCGTCAAGCTCTTTGAAGACCCTTGGGAGATGAACGTCGAAGCGACCAGCCACGGCCAGACTGGCGACGAAGATTATGCGCACGCGCCTTCCATGCTGGAGGACGTGCGCGCCCGCCGACTCACGGAAATCGACTGGATCACGGGCGCCATCGTCCGGGCGGCGAGGGATGCGGGGGTCGCCGTACCGATCAGCGAAACACTGTACCGGCTGGTCAAAGCAAGGGAAGCCAGTTGGCGACTCAATCAGAAACATCAATAAGCAGGTGGCATAAATGAAAATTTGCATCATCGGTTGCGGAGCGATCGGCAGTTTGTTCGGCGCTCATCTGTCCAAGTTGGACGATGTCGAGGTGTGGGCCTACGATCCCAATCAGGCCCATGTCGACGCCATCAATCAGAACGGCCTGCGGCTTACCGGTCTCGCCGACATCGTGGCGCCCGTCAAAGCACGGGCAAAGGCCGATCAAATTCCGGAATGCGAATTCGGCATCATCGCCGCCAAAACGCTGCATACGCGCGCCGCAATGGAAGCAACCGCCCGCATTTTCCGCGATGGCGCGGTCTGCTCCGTGCAAAACGGCGTCGGCAACGAGGAAATCATCGCCGAATACGTACCGCGCGTCATTCTCGGCACGACCTTCCCGGCGGGGCATATCACTGCCCCCGGCGTCGTCAATCAGGATACTGGCGGCAAAACCTGGATCGGGCCATTCGGACCGAAACCGGCGTCGATGAACGAAGTCGAGCGACTCGCCGACGCCATCAACCGCAGCGGCATGATCTGCGTACCGATGACCGATGCCCGTGGCGCGTTGTGGACCAAGCTGATTTTCAACTCCGCCTCCAATGCCATGGGCGCCTTGACCCGCCTGCCGCACGGCATCGCCTGCGAACAGGTGTGGCCGGTGATGTTCGCCCTGGCTCAGGAAGGCATCGCCGTCGCCCAGGCGCTCGGCGTCACACTCGATGGCGATCCCGTCGCCCTGCTCGAATACGGCAAAAAAGTCGCCTATCGGCACAAGCCGAGCATGTTGCAGGACGTGCTGGCCCAGCGCGCCACCGAGGTGGATGCCCTGAATGGCGGCATTGCCAGGATCGGTCGGGAAATCGGCGTGCCGACCCCGCTCAATGAAGCGATGGCCGTGATGATCAAGGGCCTTGAGTTCTCCTGGACCCTGAAGGACTGAAAACCATGAATGATTACAGCAACCCCTACACCCCCAGCCAGGGCGAAATCGAACGCCGCTACCGCAACGTCCGGCAGGCCATGGAAAAAGCCGGTCTCGACTACCTCATCGTCAGCGGCAGCGAATACACCGGCTTCGAGGGCGCCGTTCGCTACATGTGCGGCTTCCACATCCTGCACCGCTACGCCTACGTCATCGTCCCGCTGGCGGGCGAGCCGGTCGCCGTCTTCCCGCGCGAAGCAACCTGGGTCGGCGACCACAGCGCCACCTTTATCGAGCGGCGCGAATTTCCGGCCCATTGCGGCGAATGGATGGCTGGATATTTCAAGGAAAAGAGCGCCCGCAAAATCGGCGTCTATGGCCTTGAGTACGTGATGAATGTGCGCGACTACGGAGCGCTCGTCAAAAGCGGCCTCGATCTCGTTGATTTCGACATCGCCTTCGACTACGCCCGCGCTCAGAAAAGCGAAGAAGAACTGCGCTCGGTGCGTCATTCGATGGCCATCAACAAAGCTGGCGTGCTCGCCGTGCTCAAGGCGTACCGCGCCGGGGCGACCGAGGCGGAACTGATGGGCGTCGCCGAAAACGTCTTCGCCGCCGCTGGCACCGCGCGCAAGACCATGGACATGATGTGCTCCGGCCCCAACGGCTCCATGCGGCCGCAGATGGTCTTCCCCACTGGTCGGCGCGTGCAGGATACCGATGGTCTCGTCTATGGCCTCGAAATCGCTGGCGAAGGCGGCCACTGGGTCGAGTTTTCCCGAGTCCTCGCGCCGCGCGGGCTGGACGCGATAACGCAGGAAATGTTCACCGCCTATCAGGAATTCCACGAACTCGCCAAAATTCACATGAAGGCCGGAGCCACCGCTGAGGAAGTCCACCGGGCCTGCTCCAAACCCCTCCATGATCGCGGCTACCGTCTCGGCCACGTCTCGGGCCACTCGATCGGCATGACCATGATCGAAATGCCACGCATCGGCGAAGGCTTCGACTTCGTACTGCCGGAAAACATGGTCTGTTCGATGCACCCGCACATCATGACCGAAGACCGCAGCCATTCCCTGTATTTCCAGGAAACCTACCGGGTCGGCAAAGACAGCGGCGAGCCGCTCTCCGGTGTGCCGATCAAGGTGTACCACGGCGGCGAAAGCGCGTTTTGAGCGGCAACAACGCTTGATACGCTGGCGGCAAGGCCGCCGCAACCCTGGCGCAAGCGCCACGAGACAAACCCGCAATGGCGGGTTTTCTTTTTTTATGGCCGCCCCGGAACCAATCGGGACGCTACCTCGGAACATCTCCCTCCTCTTCCCCGCAAGTGGCGGAAAAACACGGGAAAGGGGCGAAACTTCTGCGACCGCGCAACGTGAATAAAAATGATGCAGTTATCGGATAGTGTATGCACTTTGCGGATAACGCTTGCGCGACTGTTCCAGTAATTTATGCCATCGGTAACAGGCGGGCGCAGGGTGTCGCCGCAATCAATGTGACCGCGTCATAAAAAACAAGGCGGTTGCGGTAAAAGGAGGAGGGACGATGTATCGGATGATCATCGCGGCAGGCGTTGCGTTGTTTGGCCTCGCCGCCTGCCAGCAGGCGCCGGATTTGAGCGCCATCGAGGCGGAACGGGCCAAGAGCGTGCAGCGTTACGACATTGTCTTGTCGCTGGCCGCCAATGACAAGGCGATTGCGGCGGGAACCCAGAGCGGGGTGGTTTTGGTGTCGGCGGATCAGGGTAAAACCTGGACGCGCCAGGCGTTGGGCGCGACCTCCCTGACCGGCCTTGCGGTGTGCCCGGATGGCAGTTTTGTCGGCATTGATTTCAACCACAAGATCTGGCGCGCCAATGCGGCGGGCGCTGACTGGCAGGCGGCGGTTCTGGAAACCCCCCGCGTGCCGCTGACGGTCGCCTGCGATGGCAAAAACCGCTGGTGGGTCGCCGGGTCGGGGGCCAAGATCGTCATGAGCGCCGATCAGGGCGCGCATTGGCAAGTCACCGATTTGAATGAGGACGCCCAGATCACGGCGCTGCAATTTGTCGATGAGGAATTCGGCATTGCCGCAGGCGAGTTCGGCATGATTCTCACGACCCGCGATGGCGGCGCGACCTGGCAGAAGGAAGCGGCGATTGCCAACGAGTTTTATCCTTACGCCCTGTTGTTCACCAACCGGCAGACCGGCTATGTGAGCGGCATCGCCGGGCAGATTTTGCGCACGGAAGATGGCGGCAGGACGTGGGCGAAGTTCGACAATCTCGCCAATGCTTCCCTCTACCGGCTGTTCATGCACGACGGCAAGCCTTATGGCGCGGGTTCCGGCGGCGTCGTCGCCCGCCTCGATGATGGCGCTTTCCGCACTGTCCCCTATCCCGATGCGATACCGGTGTTTCTCGCCGCCGGGGTTTCCCTGCCGGGCGAGCTGGCCGTCGCCATCGGCGGGCCGGGCGGTTTGATCCGGGTCATCGGCACGCATGTGAATTGAGGAGACGGTTGTGTCAGCATTTAGCAATCTGCGTCATCGCATCACCCATAAGCTCCACATCGCCGAGGAATGGCTGTTTGCCAATCCGAAGATCGTCCTTGCCCTGATTCTTGCCGTCACCCTGCTGTTCAGCCTGGCTTTGCCGCGTCTGCGCATTTATTCCGACTTTGCCGACCTGCTGCCGCAGAACCATTCGTACATCAAGGTGTACAACCAGATCAAAGAAAACTTCGGCGGCGCCAACATGATCGTCATGGCGATCGAGGTGGAAAAAGGCACCATCTTCAACGATGACACCCTGGCCCTGGTCAACGAGGCGACGCAAGGCGTCGACAGCCTGCCGGGGGTCAATCACAACCTCGTCAGCTCCCTCACCCACCGGACGGCGCGCAAAATCTACCTGTCGGAGGAAGGCGCCCTGATGTCGGAGCCTTATTACGATCCGACCCGGAGCAAGCGCAGCGTCGCCGAACTGGAGCAGATGAAGAAGGATGTCATCGCCAATCCGACCATCTACGGTCTTCTCATCTCGCCGGATTTCAAATCGGCGCTGATCAAGGCCCAGTTGAATGAACAGGATATCGACTACGCCAAAACCTTCGCCGAACTGCAAAAAGTGCGGGAAACCATCACCCGGCCCGGCCATCGCATCCATGTGACGGGTAATCCGGTGCTCACCGGCTGGGTGTATACCTATCTCAACCAGATCGTCGCCATCCTCGCCTATACCCTGCTCTTGCTGGCGCTCTTGCTGGTGCTGTATTTCCGCCGCCTGTACGGGATTGCCCTGCCGCTGATCGGGATCGCCCTGTCCTCGATCTGGGGTTTGGGCTTCATGGCGCTGGCCGGGATCAATCTGGAGCCGTTGAGCCTGCCGATTCCCTTCCTCATCGCCGCCCGCGCCACCTCCCACGGGGTGCAACTGGTGGCCCGCTACTATGAGGAACTGGCCAAGGTGCACAATGGCAAAAAAGCCGCGCGCAATGCGCTCGACGCCTTGTTCCGGCCGGGGTCGCTCGCCATCATCGTCGATGCGCTGGGCATTGCCGTTCTCGTTCTCGGGGCCGCTCCGTTCAATACCAAACTCGGTATTGCTGCGGGTTTCTGGGGGTTCTCGGTCATTTTCACCGTGCATTTCATGGTGCCGCTGGCGCTCACCGTGCTACCGCAGCCCAAAAGCATGGAGAACAAGAATCAGGCCGTGCGCAATTTCCTCGGCTGGGTGATGGCTGGCACCGGCGGCACCACCAGCGGCGCGCGGACGATCCTCCTGCTGGCGACGATTGGCGCCCTCGGCGGCTCCTGGTTCATCGCCCAGGTGCAGTTGGGCGAATCCGAGCCGGGCAGCCCGCTCCTGCATCGCAACCACGATTTCAACGTGTCGACCAAGGCGATCAACAATCTCTTCCCCGGCTCCGAGGAATTGCACATCATTGCCCGCACCGACGAAAAGCGCGGCATCAACAAGCCGGAAGTGATGGCCGCCATCGAACGCTTTCAGGCCCACATGCTGTCCGACCCGGCCCTCGGCGGGGCCAAGGCCATTCCCGGCGTCGTGCGCGTGGTCAACCGCCTGACCCACAACGATGATCCCCGCTGGATGCAGATTCCCGACAATGCCGACGAAATCGTCGGGCTGATGTTCACCTATATGGCGAGCAGCCCGGTTCCCGGCGCGTTGAAGGAATTCATCAATCCCGACGAAAACGAAGCCGACATGGTGTTTTATTACAAAGACCACCAGGCGGAAACGGTCAATCGGGCGGTGGCGCTGGCCGAACAAGGCATCCGCCAAATCGAGGCCGACGTGCCGGGGCTGCATATCGAACTGGGCGGCGGCATCATCGGCGTCACGGCGGCGGCTAATCAGGCGCTGCATAGCGACCATATGAAGATCATTCCGGCGGTCATGATTCTCGCCTTTCTGCTGGTCACGGTTTATTACAGCTCCGTCCATGCTGGCTGGCTGATGGTGCTGCCGATGTTGTTCTCGACCCTGATGACCTATGCCTACATGGGCGCGGCCCATATCGGCATCAGCGTCAATACCGTGCCCGTCATTGCCGTCGGCGTCGGCGTCGGCATCGACTATGCCGTCTATTTCATGGATCGCATCCGCGAAGAGATGGCCTCGGTGCACAACATTCACAAGGCCGTCGTCAATGCCGTGGCGACCACCGGCTATGCCGTGTCGTTTACGGCGATGACGCTGATCGCTGGCGTGGTCATGTGGATTTTCATGTCCGACCTGCGCTTCCAGTCGGATGCGGCGGTTCTTTTGAGCTTCATGCTGGTGGTCAACGCCATTGCCGCGATGCTCATCGTTCCGGCGTGGTGCGTGGTCTTCAGGCCGCGTTTCGTCATGGCGACCCATTACGACGCCGACGGCGTGCTCGAAGAAGACGATTTGGCAAAAGGCAAGGCATAAAAGCGGTTCGGCGGCAGTAGTTGCTTATATCCACAATAAGGAGGGACTCAAATGTACAAACAGGTAACGAAACGGGAATGGCGGTTGAAGGCGTTGGCGATTGCTCTCGCGGCAATCGGCAGCGGCGCGGCTCACGCTGACAATCTGCCCGCCCTCGGCGACGGCGACGATCCGTGGCGGGTCGATGTCATTTACGAAAACGGCACCCATTACCGGGGCAAGGACAAGACCGGCCACGAAGTCGGCCTGTCCAAGTTCCGCAACACGATACAGGTCGAACTCGACAAGAAGCTCGCCAATGACTGGGGCTTTCACGGCGTTTTGCGCGGCACTTTCGATGGCGTCTATCGGCTCAATGACGACGAATTCGGCAAGAAGGCGGGCAGCAAGAGCGGGGCGGATTTGCAGTTTCAGAACACCATTTCCAAGTCGGGCGGCATGGTCACTACCGTGCCCTGGGGCGGCGGCCTCGGCGCCAACGGCGGCCCCTGGAATCAGGCCACGGCGGCTTTCGGCTATCCCGGCGGCAATGATCTGTTAAACGCGATCTATGCCGGGAATGTCATCGCCGGTTCACCGCTGCCGCTGCCGTTGCCGGGAGCCGCCAATACCGGCTTCGTCAATGGCAATACCTACAGCGCCGAATCGGGCGTTGGCCTGCGGATGCTCGGCGACCGCTGGCACGGCCCCGACGGCGGCATCCAGATGGCCGTGCCGGTGCGCCCCTGCGACACCGACAGGCGCGGTTGCCGCGACTTCGGCGGCTATGGCGACAAAAATCTCTCGGAACTCGAAGCGCCGGAATTCAACGACCGGCTTGATTTCATCCGCGAAGCCTATGTCAAAAAGACCTTCAACCTGACCGACGAAACCAACCTGTTTTTGAAGCTCGGCAAGCAGCAGGTGGTTTGGGGCCGCACCGACCTGTTCCGCGTGCTCGATGTCATCAACCCGGTTGATTACTCGCGCAACAACATCTATGACGAGTTGCAGGACATCCGCATCCCGATGTGGATCGCCCAGACCGAATTCCGCTTCGGCAGCTCGGAACTGATGCAGGACCGCAACCTGTCGATTGTCTGGAATTTTGACAAATTCCGCGCCAACAACCTTGGCCAGTGCGGCACGCCGAACGTCATGCTCGATGCTGGCTGTTTCTTCCGTGGCATGGCAAATCTGTGGGATAACGGCGGCACGGTAGCGAATTTTGCCCACCTCAGTGATGGCGCCGCCTCGTTGGCGGAACTCGGCATGGGAATCCCGAATGGCTCCCTGCCGCGCGACATGTGGCTCGCCACCAACTTCGGCCCCGGCCAGATCGGTATCCGCAAGGTGCATCTGCCTGAATGGAGCCTCGCCAACAGCCAGCTTGGCGTCAAGTTTGAAGGGGTGACCCAGGGCGGCCTCAACTTCTCGCTCAATGCGCTCACTTATCGCTCGCAACTGCCCAGTCTGCACGCCTTCAACAACGCGCAGAACCCGTTCGTCGCTAGTCAAACCGGCGGCTCCTCGCACCTCATCGCCTTTGACATGTACTTCCCCCGGGTCAACCTGATCGGCGGCTCGATGGATTTCCAGTCCGAGACGTTGGGCGCGGCTTTCCGCCTCGAAGGCGCGTTGACCAAGGGTGAGGAATTCGTCAATACCGCCCGGCCCAAGCTCTATTCGTCGAACAAGGTCTGGCGTTCGGTGATTGGCGTCGACCGGCCAACCTTCATTCCCTTCATCAGCGAAAGCCGCACCACCCTCATTTCGGCCCAGTTGTTCTACCAGCACATTTTCGATCATGAGGAATACCGTGGCCCCCTCGGTAAATACGGGATGCCGGACTGGCAGGACAATTTCATCGGCACCCTGCTGATCAAGGCTTTCCTCATGAATGACCGGGTCAGCCCGCAACTGGTCACGGCCTATGATTTCAAGGCGCACGCCTGGGTGGCTTCGCCGCAGGTCGAATGGAGCCTCTCCGACAGCCTCAAGCTGACCTTTGGCGCCAACGTCAAAGGCAAGCGGGATGACGCCGAAGATCGCTGGGCCTTCAACGATTGCCGCGACTGCAACCCCTATGCGCCCTATACCCAGTACGATGGGCAAACGGGGGCTGGCCCCCTCGGCCTCTCCGGTCTCGAACCGCTGGGCCGCTTCCGCGCTGGACCAATCGGCTCGGCCTGGAAGGAAAATGAGATTTACTTCTACCTTCGCTACAAATTCTGACCTTGCTGGAGAGACAACATGAAACTCAAGTGCATTGCTTTGGCTGTTTCGCTGCTTGCGGCGGGGGCGTCTTTCGCCGCCACCGACGCCGACGTGGACAACAGCTTTCAACCCTACAAAAAGGGCTTTCCCACGGTTGCCGGGTTGAGCGCCGGAACCACCATCAACAAGAGCAACGTCGAACAGTTCAAGGACGCCTTCGACCCCGGCCTCTACGAGATGGTCAAGGATGGCTGGGTGGACATCAACGTCGCCGCCAGCACCGATTTCCCGCAGCCCAAGGCTTATATCGAAGCGACCCGGAAAAATCTCGGCAAGGTCAAGCTCGGGGCCAACAACGGCGACCTCGAAGGCTACGCGGCGGGCCGTCCCTTCCCGGAAGAGCCGGATCTCAAAGACCCGCGGGCGGGCGAAAAACTCGCCTGGAATTTCAAATACGGCGCCAACTACGGCGATTCGGGCGCTATCTACCCGTTCTACTGGCGCTACCGCAACGCCGCCACCGGCCAGATCGAGCGCACCATCAAGTTCGAGTTCCACTTTCTCAACCTGATGCACCGGGTCGAGCAAGCGCCGATTCCTGAAATCACGCCCAATCCGTCAAAAATTTACCGTGGCACCTACGCCAAGGTCTATGAACCGGCGGAACTGAAAAACACCCAACTTTTGATCCAGCGTTTCGACGACGATCAAAAGCTGGATGACGCCTACCTCTACCTCGGCTTCCAGCGCCGCGTCCGCCGTCTGGCGACGGGGCAGACGACCGACGCCTTCCTCGGCTCGGACATGATGATCGAAGACTTTGAAGGCTATAACGGCCGCGTCTCGGACATGAAGTGGGCGTACAAAGGCGTCAAAAACATCCTCGTGCCCTTCTTCAACCACAACGAACAGATGCATCTGACCGATGAATACAAGGAATCCGACGGCTACAAGTTCGTCGATTTCCACGGTCGCGGCAACTGTATGCCGAATGTCACCTACCAGTTGCGCAAGGCTTACGTGCTGGAGGCGACGCCGGTCAACCCGAACCATCCGATGAGCAAGAAGGTGATGTATCTCGACAGCCAGACCATGTATCCGGGCCGGGTTGTCATTTACGACCGCAAGGGCGCGTTGTGGAAGAACTTCACCATCGGCAAGTCGCACCCCGATCACCACCTGCCGGGCAACAAGGGCAGCAATGTGTCGCTCGACGACTCCTTCTCGCAAGTCGATATGCAGGCCATGCACTGCACGACCGGCCAGTTCAAGACGCATATCGACGCCAAGTTGAATCCGCCCGGACTCTTCCAGGTGCAGAACATGCGCGGCGGCGATTGAGCGGTCGGGTCAGACCGCCGGGGGCAGGGCGCTGCGCCTTGCCCCGCCGGAGATCCGGTTTCACCCCCTGATTTGAACAGGAACAGTCATGGCTTTACAGAATTTGAAAGATTTTCATCGACCGGACGCCATCGAGGATGTTCTCGCCCTGCTCGGCAAGGACGAGGAAACCCTGATCCTCGCGGGCGGCACCTTCCTGCGCGGGCTGGAAGCGCGCGGCCTGTTGAGCGGCGTCGAGGCGCTGGTCGATATTCGCCGCGTCGGCCTCGATAAAGTCGTCGCCGACAACAACGGCATCAAGGCTGGCGCTGCCGTCACCTTCACCAGACTGCGCGGCGTCGTGGCGAGGCAACAGGAAGCGTGGCTGGGCGGGCTGGCCGATGCCCTCGACCGCCCGCCGGTGCAAGTTCGCAACGTCGCCACCGTGGGCGGCTGCATCGCCGCCGCCTGCCCGTTTTTCGACGTGCCGACGGCCCTGCTCGCCCTCGATGCCGAACTCACCATCCGCAGCAGCGACGGCGAGCGGCATTTGCCCCTGCCGGAACTGTTTGACGGCCTCTTTGCCAATACCCTCGAACCCGGCGAATTCATCACCGAAGTCAGCCTCCCCCGCCCGCCCGGCAATGCCGCCGGAGCCTTCCTCAAACTTGAAGCGACCGCCAACGATCTGGCTATTGTCAATGTGGCGACGCAACTGAGCATCGACGCCAACCGCGTCTGCACCCGCGCCTGTGTCGCGCTGGGCGGCGGCGTGGCCGATACGGCTGTCCGTTCTGCCGCAGCCGAAACCATTCTCGTCGGCTCGCGGCTCGATGCCGCCGCTTTGCAGGCGGCTGGCGAAGCCGTCATCAGCGACATCGACCCGATGTCGGATCACCGGGCCTCAGCCGCATACCGGCGGGCCGTAGCCAAAGTGATGACCCGGCGCGCCCTCGAACGCGCGGTGGCGCGTCTGGCTTGAGAAAGGATAAAAACATGAAGCAGATGATTACCCTCGAAGTGAACGGCGAGCGCCATGAGCTGGCCGTCGAAAAAGACGCCACCCTGCGCGACGTGCTGCACGACCAACTCAATCTCGATGGCCCGAAAAAGGGCTGCGACACCGGTAGCTGCGGCTGTTGCACCGTCCATGTCGATGGTCTGGCCGTTTATTCCTGTATGCGCTACGCCGTCGCCTGCGATGGCGCCAAAGTTCTCACGGCGGAAGGCTTGTCGGCAGGCGCCGACCTGCATCCGATCCAGCAATCGTTCATCGACGCCGGGGCCGTCCAGTGCGGCTATTGCACCTGCGGCATGATGATGTCGGCCAAACAGTTGCTCGATGAAACGCCGCGCCCGGACGAGGAAGATATCCGCCACGCCATTGCTGGCAACCTCTGCCGCTGCACCGGCTACGCCAAGATCGTCGATGCCGTCAAGCTGGCGGCGGATCGTCTGGCGGGCTGACCCGGCTGCCCGCTACAAGCCAATTCTTCGGAGAATGAAACATGAATAGCAGGATGGATGTGGTCGGCCACAGCGTCGAACGGCCCGACGCCTTCGACAAGGTTACCGGCGGCAAAGGTTACCCGGTCAATGTCAGATTACCCGGCATGTTGCACGCCAAGATGTTGCGCAGCCCCTACCCGCACGCCCGCATCGTGCGCATCGACGCTTCGCGGGCCGAACAACTGCCCGGCGTCAAGGCCGTGCTGCTGCCCAAAGATGTGCCGCAGATCAAATTCTGCCCGGTCTTTTTTGTCCCGGCGGAAGCGCCGAGCATGGTTCTCGACTTTGATGTCATGAACGGCGAAATCGTGCGCTACGTCGGCCAGCCGGTGGCGGCGGTGGCGGCCACGACGGCGGCAATCGCCGAAGCGGCGCTCGAACTGATCGACGTCGAATACGAAGCGCTGCCCGCCGTCTTCGACCCCGAAGAAGCCATGCAGCCGGGCGCGCCGCAATTGCATCCGAATTCGCCCAACAACATCGCCGTCAATCCATCCTTTGTCGCCGGCGACATCGAACAGGGCTTTGCCGACGCCGACTTCATTTTTGAAGGCGTCTATGAAACCCAGCGCGTCCATACCTGCTATATGGAACCGCGCGTTTGCGTGGTCGATATGGATCGCCAGGACAACATCACTATCCACGTCACCACCCAGCATCTTTTCGGCACGCGGGAGAAACTCGCTTTTGCCCTCGGTCTGCCGGAAAGCAAGGTCAAAGTGGTCAAAGCCCCCTATATCGGCGGCGGCTTTGGCGGCAAGCTCGAACTGACCGCGATGGAGCCGGTGGCGGCGCTGCTCTCGAAGAAAACGGGCCGCCCGGTGCGCCTCGAACAGACGCGCCAGGAAGATTTCATCACCACCACGCGCAACCCGATCAAGGTCTACCTCAAAACCGGCGTCAAAAAAGACGGCTCCTTCACCGCCCGCTACGCCAAAAGCATTCTCGACTGCGGCGCCCACGCCACGCATGGCGCCGAAGTCATCAATGTGCACGGCGCGTTCGGCCTCTTTTTCAACTACCACGCGCCACACGCCAAGTGGGAAGGCTTCACCGTCTACACCAACAACATGATCGGCGGCGGCTATCGCGGCTATGGCGCGCCGCAGGGCAGCTTCGCCGTCGAATCGCAGATCGACGAAATCTGTACCAAGCTCGGCCTCGACCCGATTGAAATGCGCCTCAAAAACGCCCGCAAACAAGGCGAGCCGCACCCGTTCAACCCGGCGTTCACGCTCTCCACCTACGGTCTGCCGGAATGCCTGCGTCAGGGCGCAGAAAAAATCGGCTGGACGGCGGCCATCGCCGCGCCCAAGAGCGAAGGCGCGAAAAAACGCGGCTTCGGCCTCGCCGTGCATCCGGTCTGGGTCAGCGGCTGCATGGGCTTTCCCGATATTTACGAGCACTCCGGCGCGATGATCAAGCTCAACCGCGACGGCACGGCGGATCTGGCGACCGCCTCGATGGACATCGGTTCCGGCCAGATCGTCACCCTCTGCCAGATCGCCGCCGAAGAACTCGGCCTGCCCGCCGGGGCCGTGCGCATGAGCAGCCAGAGCGACACCGACAACGTGCCGTTCGATGCGCCAACGCACGCCAGCCGCGTCACCTACTCCTCCGGCAACGCCGTCAAGACAGCGGCGGCGGCGGCGAAAAAGCGCCTCTTTGAAGTCGCGGCGACGATGATGGAAGTCAGCCCCGACGATCTCGAAGTCGCCAAAGGCGTCGTCAGCGTCAAGGGCGCGCCGGGCAAATCGGTGACGGTCGCCGAAGTCGCCCGCCGCGCCGAATCGCCCTTCGTCCAGATGACGCCGGAAGGCCCGAAACCAACAACCATCGAAGAAAAAGGCACCATCATCGGCATGGCCAGCCTGTCGCCCAAATCGAACCCGACGCCCTGCGCCGCCCAGTTCGTCGAAGTCGAAGTCGATACCGAAACCGGCCAGGTCAGCGTCCTGCGCGCCGTCTACGCCCACGACATTGGCCGCGTCATCAACCCGGCGGCGGCGGAAGGCCAGATCGAAGGCGGCTTCCAGCAAGGCATGGGCTACGCCCTCATGGAAGAGATTCAATTCGACCCCGAAACCGGCGCTTGCCTGACCTCGGATTTTCTCGATTACAAAATCCCCACCGCCGTCGAAATGCCGCGCCAGATGGACAGCATCTTCATCGAAACCAACGAACCGACCGGCCCGTTCGGCGCCAAGAGCATCGGCGAATGCTGCGTCATCACCCCGGCCCCGGCCATCGCCAACGCCATCTACAACGCCATCGGCGTCCGCTTCACGCAACTGCCGATCACTCCGGAGAAAATCCTGCGCGGCTTGGGCAAAATTTGACCCCATCGCTGACACGCAAGGCTCGATTACCCCTCGCTCCCAAGGGGGCGAGGGGCTTCTACGCCAATACCCGCGATGAAGCGCCAGCTCTTTTTTGATAACTCTCCTGTAGTAATGGAGCATTCCGCTCCACTTTGAAATCCCGGCGACCGCGTTAGCGGAAGCTGGGATTTTTTTTGGCCTGGCCCGTTCATTCCATTTCCAGATCAAACGATTACTTTGTCGACTTCGCTTGCCGTGCGATAGCACTGTCTGCGCTTCGTCTTCGCGTACTCGCTTGATCTGAAAATGGAATCAGGCCCTGCCAGGAGCACCGCTCAGATCACCCCTTCAGCGCGCAAATGCGCGATTGCCGCCGCATCCATACCGAGCGTTCCAGCCAGTACATCCGCCGTATGCTCGCCGAGCATTGGCGGTGGCAGACGGTAGTCGACCGGTGTGGCCGACAGCCGCATCGGGTTGGCGACTTGCGGGATGCTGCCGACCAGCGGGTGCGGCAAAGTCACTTTGAGGCCGCGCGATTGCACTTGCGGGTCGGCGAAAACGTCGGCCAGGGTGTTGATCGGGCCGCAGGGGACGGCTTTGGCTTCGAGCGCGGCGATCCAGTCGGCGGTGCGGCGTTCGATGGTGTATTTTTTGAGCAGCGGGATGAGGCTGTCGCGGTTTTCCACCCGCGCCCGGTTGGTGGCGTAGCGGGCGTCGGCGGCGAGTTCGGGCGCGCCTGCTTCGGCGCAGAAGCGGGCGAACTGGCCGTCGTTGCCGATGGCGAGGATCATGTAGCCGTCGGCGGTGGGGAAGTCCTGATACGGCACGATGTTGGGGTGGGCGTTGCCGAGCCGTTGCGGACTTTGCCCGGTGGCGAGGTAATTCATCGCCTGGTTGGCGAGGCAGGCAATTTGCACGTCGAGCAGGGCGAGGTCGATGTACTGCCCGGCCCCGCTCTTTTCGCGCCAGGCGAGCGCCGCGAGCACGGCGTTGGCGGCGTAGAGGCCGGTCAGGATGTCGGTCAGGGCGACGCCGACCTTGATCGGCCCGCCGCCTTCCTCGCCGTCGGGGCGGCCAGTGATGCTCATCAGGCCGCCGAGGCCCTGAATGAGAAAGTCGTAACCGGCGCGCGGCGCATAGGGGCCGTCCTGACCAAAGCCGGTGATGGAGCAATAGACGAGGCGCGGGTTCACCGCCCGCAGCCCGTCATAGTCCAGCCCGTACTGCTTTAAGCCGCCGACCTTGAAATTTTCCAGCACCACATCCGATTGCGCGGCCAGTTGCTTGACCAGTTCCTGCCCCTCTGGCCGGGTGATGTCGATGGTGATGGAACGTTTGTTGCGGTTGGCGCAGAGGTAATAGGCGGCGATGGCGGTGGTTTCGCCCTGCTCGTCCTTGAGCCAGGGCGGCCCCCAACTGCGGGTGTCGTCGCCCGCGCCGGGGCGCTCGACCTTGATCACATCGGCGCCCAGATCAGCCAGCAACTGCCCGGCCCACGGCCCGGCAAGGACGCGCGAGAGATCGAGGACGCGAATGTGGGAGAGCGCTCCGGAAAAGCCCCTCTCCCCTTGAGGGAGAGGGGTTGGGGAGAGGGGTTGCGTACCGCTGAGCTTTTTCTGAGCCGCCGCACCCCTCTCCCTCTTTCCCTCTCCATCAAGGGTAGAGGGACGGTCGCGCCGAGCAGGCTGATACCTATGACTCCCATGCGAAATACCCAAAATAGTCTGATTATTTAGCACCTATATTCCTTGTTCCAATGAAATCAATTGGCGAAAGCGGCAAGCCCGGTGATGGCGCGGCCCAGAATCAGGGCGTGGATGTCATGCGTGCCTTCGTAGGTATTGACGACTTCGAGATTGACCAGATGGCGGGCGACGCAGAATTCGTCGGAAATGCCGTTGCCGCCGAGCATGTCGCGGGCCGTGCGGGCAATGTCGAGGGCCTTGCCGCAGGAATTGCGCTTGACGATGGAGGTGATTTCCACCGGCGCGATGCCTTCGTCCTTCATGCGACCAACGCGCAGACAGGTTTGCAGGCCGAGGGTGATTTCGGTCAACATGTCGGCGAGTTTTTTCTGGATCAACTGATTGGCGGCCAGCGGGCGAGCGAACTGCTTTCTGTCGAGCGTGTATTGGCGGGCCGTCTCGTAACAGGCTTCCGCCGCGCCGAGCGCCCCCCAGGCGATGCCGTAGCGGGCTGAATTGAGGCAGGTGAACGGCCCTTTCAAGCCGCGCACGGTGGGGAAGGCGTTTTCTTCCGGGCAGAAAACCTCGTCCATGACGATTTCGCCGGTAATCGAGGCGCGCAGGCCGACCTTGCCGTGAATGGCCGGGGCGGAAAGCCCTTTCCAGCCCTTTTCGAGCACGAAACCGCGAATCTCACCGGCGTCATCCTTGGCCCAAACCACAAACACATCGGCAATCGGGCTGTTGGTAATCCACATCTTGCTGCCGGACAGGCTGTAGCCGCCATCCACCTTACGCGCCCGCGTCACCATGCTGCCGGGGTCGGAGCCGTGATTCGGCTCGGTCAGACCAAAGCAGCCGACCCATTCGCCGCTGGCGAGTTTGGGCAGGTATTTCTGCTTTTGCGCTTCGCTGGCGAATTCATTGATCGGCACCATGACCAGCGAGCTTTGCACGCTCATCATCGAACGGTAGCCGGAATCGACCCGCTCGACCTCGCGGGCGATCAAGCCGTAACTGACGTAGTTGAGGCCCGCACCGCCGTACTGCTCGGGAATGGTCGGGCCGAGCAGGCCGAGTTCGCCCATTTCGCTGAAAATGGCGCGGTCGGTGCGCTCGTGGCGGAAAGCCTCCTGCACGCGCGGCAGCAGTTTTTCCTGACTGTAAGCGCGGGCGCTGTCCTTCACCATGCGCTCGACGTCGCTCAGTTGAAATTCCAGCAGCAGCGGATCTTCGTGATTGAATGTCGCCTTGTTCGATGCCATGTCGGGTTCCTCCTCGGTTCGGTTGAAAGTGAATCGAGCGCATTTTGAAAGCTAAAAAACTGGCAATCAATGGATTTTTTTGAAGTAATCTGTGCAAAAACCTCACTCCGTAAAATCAAATGCGCAAAAAAATCCCGACCACGGCGGCCTTGCTGGCTTTTGACGCCGCCGCCCGCCACGAAAGTTTCACCCGCGCCGCCGACGAACTGGCCCTGACGCAAGGCGCGGTTTGCCGCCAGATTGCCGCGCTCGAAGATTTCCTCGGCGTCGCCCTCTTTCGCCGCACCCGGCGCGGCGTGCAACTGACCGAAGCAGGCGCCAGTTACAGCCGCCGGATCGCCCCCCGACTCGCCGCCATCGAACGCGACACGCTTGCCGTCATGGCCCATCACGGCGCCACCAGCGCCATTGAACTCGCCGTCGTGCCAACCTTTGCCACGCGCTGGCTGCTGCCGCGCCTGAGCGACTTCCAGAAACAAAACCCGGACATCGTCATCAACATGACGACGCGGACGCGCCCTTTTCTCTTCGACGAAACCGAATTCGATGCCGCCATCTACTTTGGCGATGCCGGCTGGCCCGGCACCGAAGCGCATTTCCTCATGCGCGAACACTCCGTGCCCATTTGCAGCCCAACGCTGCCACAAGCGCACGCCGACATGACACCGGCGGAAATCGCCCGCCTCCCCCTCTTGCAGCAAACGACGCGGCCCTACGCCTGGCGGCACTGGTTTACCTCGGCGGGCATCGACTTTCCCGGCGACATGACCGGCGCCCGGCTCGAACTCTTTTCCATGCTCGCCCAGGCCGCCGCCATGAGCATGGGCGTCGCCCTGATTCCGCCCTTTTTGATCCGCCGCGAACTTGACAGCGGCGAACTGATGATCCCCTGCGACCGCAGCTTTGCCAGCGAACGCGCCTACTACTTCATCATCCCCGAACGCAAAGCCGAACGCCCGGCGCTTGGGCGCTTCCGGCAATGGCTGGTGGCGGAAGCAGGTGCGAGCGCGGCGTAAGGCCGCCCCGAACCAGCGGCATGGTCGAACGCTTTAATGGCCGTATCGCCGATGTCGTGAAAACCCATTGCTTCATCGACCGGAAGACCTCGAACAAACCTTGTTGCGCTATGTGTTTTTGTACAATCGCCACTTGCCGCAAGCGGCATTGCGCTCTAAAACGCCATTCGAGGCAATGAAAGATTGGTACGATCTCAAGCCTCAGTTGTTCAACAAGAAACCTGTTCAGGCAGGGTTTCAGCCCCCAATCGCATGACCTCCCTCCCCCAAAAAATCCTCATCCTCGGCGCAGGCGTCGTCGGTACAACGAGTGCCTGGTATCTGGCAAAAGCCGGGTATCAGGTGACGGTGATCGACCGTCAGCCGGGGGCGGGGATGGAGACGAGTTTTGCCAATGGTGGGCAGATTTCGGTGTCGCACGCCGAGCCGTGGGCCAATCCGCAGGTTTTTTCGCGTTTGCGCCAGTGGTTCGGGCGTGAGGATGCGCCGCTTTGCTGGCGCTGGCGGCTTGATCCGGCGCAATGGGCGTGGGGTTTGCGTTTTCTTGCCGAATGTCGGCCCGCGGCGACGCGCCGCAATGTCGCCGCCATCGTCGCGCTGGCGCTTTACAGCCGCCGTCAGCTTGGCTTGTTGCGCGAGGAACTGGGGTTGCAGTACGACGCTTTGCAGCGCGGCATTCTGCATATTTATACCGACCGCCGGGAGTTTGCCGTTGCCAGCGAGGCTGCCCGGCATATGCGCGAGCTGGGTGTCGACCGGCAAACGGTGGATGCCGCTGCCTGCGTCGAGATCGAACCGGCGCTGGCCGACGCCCGCCATTTGCTGGTTGGCGGCGACTATACCGAGGCCGACGAATCGGGCGACGCTCACCGCTTCACACAGGCGCTGGCGGCTCGCGCGGCTGAAATTGGCGTCGTTTTTCGCCACGGTTTGACCATCGCCAAACTGGCGGCGAGCGGCGGTCAACTGGCGGGCGTCGTCGCGCACGGGCCGGATGGCGGCGAACTGCTGACGGCGGATGCTTACGTCGTGGCGCTCGGCAGTTATTCGCCGTTGCTCTTGAAACCGCTGGGCGTTCGCATTCCCGTCTATCCGGCCAAGGGTTATTCAATGACCTTGCCCTTGGCTGACGGCGCTGCCGCGCCGAGCGTGTCGCTTACCGATGATGAGCGCAAGCTGGTTTTTTCCCGTTTGGGCAATCGCCTGCGCGTTGCCGGGACGGCGGAATTTAACGGCTACAACCTCGACCTCAATGAAATCCGCTGTCAGGCGCTGTTGCAGCGCGTGCGCCAGTTGTTTCCGCGCCTTGATCTCGCCGGGCCGCCGCAATTCTGGTGCGGCCTGCGCCCGGCGACACCTTCCAACCGCCCGCTGATTGGCCGCGCCCGTTACCCCAACCTGTGGCTCAACACCGGCCACGGGACGCTGGGCTGGACCATGGCCTGCGGCTCGGCTGCGGCTTTGACGGATTTGATTGCGGGGCGGCAGCCGGAGCCGGAGTTTCCTTTTCTCACATGTTGATTGACAGCCACTGCCACCTCGACGCCGTCGAATTTGCCGCCGACCGCGATAGCGTTTATGCCGCAGCGCGGGCGGCAGGGGTTGAGCGCTTCATCGTACCCGCCGTATCGGTCGGTAATTTCCCCGCCGTGCGCGAGTGCGTCACCCGTTATCCCGGCTGCGCTGCGGCTTACGGCATTCATCCGCTGTACGTCAATGAGGCGCAGGAAAGCGACCTCGCCAGCTTGCGCCACTGGCTGATGACTGAACGCCCCGTCGCTGTCGGCGAAATCGGCCTCGATCATTATGTCGCCGATGTTGACCGGCAACGGCAGGAATTCTTTTTCGTCGAACAGTTGAAGCTCGCCCGCGAGTTCAACTTGCCGGTGATCCTCCATGTCCGCCGCGCTGTCGACGCCGTACTCAAGCAACTGCGCCGGATTTTCGGCCAAGGCGACAGCCCCGGCGGTATCGCCCACGCCTTCAACGGCAGCCGCCAGCAGGCTGATGAGTTTCTCAAACTTGGCTTTATCCTCGGCTTTGGCGGGGCCATGACTTACAGCGGTTCAAGCCGCATTCGCCATCTCGCGGCGACGCTGCCGGATGAGGCCATCGTCCTTGAAACCGATGCCCCCGACATTCCCCCCGCCTGGCTCGGCGGCGGACGCAACGCCCCCGCCGAACTGCCGCGCATCGCTGCGGAACTGGCTGCCTTGCGCGGCGTCTCCGTTGCCGCCATCGCGGCGATGACGGCGGCTAACGCCCGCCGGGTTCTGCCGGGCTTGAGTTAGCCCGTATCAACATGGCACCACAAAAACCAGGGGCGTCCCCAAGGTTTGATTCAGGCTAAGGAACTACTTTGCCAGATGGATAGTGTGGACAAAATTCCAGACAAAAGACGAACATGGACACAGGGGCTTCTTCGGGGATTCACATTTCCAGCGTCATCGTCGGCAGCTTGCCGGCGCAGTCGGCTGATGTGCGGCGCGCCCTGACTCGATTGCCCGGCGTTGAAATCCATGCCGCCAGCGAAGATGGCCGGATGATTGTCAGTATCGAATCCGCCGACGACGCCGCCACGCTTTCCTGTTTTGAAACGATCCGCCAGTTGCCGGGCGTTCTCGCGGCATCGCTGGTGTATCACCAGTACGAAACCGACCCAGATGAGGAGCTGAGATGATGGACATGAAACTGACCCGGCGTGATTTCATCAAGACCAACGCCATTGCGGCGGCGGCGACTGCGGCGGGCATCAGCGCCCCCGGCGCGGCGCTTGCGCAACAGAAAGCCAACGACGGCGTGCGTTGGGACAAGGGCGTCTGCCGCTACTGTGGCACCGGCTGCGGCGTGCTGGTTGGCACGCGCGACGGGCGCATCGTGGCGACGCAGGGCGATCCGGAGGCGCCGGTCAATCGCGGCTTGAACTGCATCAAGGGCTATTTCCTCTCGAAAATCCAGTACGGCCACGACCGCCTGACCCAGCCGATGCTGCGCATGAAGGACGGCAAGTACGACAAAAACGGCGAGTTCAAGCCGATTTCCTGGACGCAGGCTTTCGACATCATGGAAGAAAAGGTCAAGGCGGCCCTGAAAGAAGGCGGGCCGAGGAATGTCTGCATGTTCGGCTCCGGCCAGTGGACGGTGTGGGAGGGCTATGCTGCGGCCAAGCTGTTCAAGGCGGGTTTCCGCTCCAACAACATCGACCCGAACGCGCGGCACTGCATGGCTTCCGCCGTCGTCGGCTTTATGCGCACCTTCGGCATTGACGAGCCGATGGGCTGCTACGATGACATCGAACACGCCGATGTTTTCGCCCTGTGGGGTTCCAACATGGCCGAGATGCACCCGATCCTGTGGTCGCGCATCACTGACCGGCGGCTGACGGCCAAGCATGTGAAAATCCATGTGTTGTCGACCTTTACCCACCGTTCCTGCGAACTGGCCGACAGCGAACTGATTTTCAAACCGAGTTCCGATCTGGCGATTCTCAACTACATCGCCAATTACATTATCCAGAACGGCGCGGTGAATAAGGACTTTGTCACCAAACACGTCAAGTTCAAAAAGGGCGTCACCGACATCGGCTACGGTCTGCGCCCCAATCATCCGCTCGAACAGGCCGCTGGCAACAACGGCTATCCCGGCCCGGACGGCAAGCCCAAAGGCAACCCGATGGCGGCCAGCGACATCAGCTTTGATGATTTCGCCCAGTTTGTTTCTGAATACACGCTCGACAAAACGCACGAAATTTCCGGCGTCCCCAAAGATCGTCTGGAAGCCCTGGCCAAAGCCTATGCCGATCCCAAGATGAAGGTCGTTTCCTTCTGGACAATGGGCTTCAACCAGCACGTGCGCGGCACCTGGGTCAATAACATGATCTACAACGTGCACCTGCTGGTCGGCAAAATTTCCGAGCCGGGCAACGGCCCCTTCTCGCTCACCGGCCAGCCGTCGGCTTGCGGCACGGCGCGCGAAGTCGGCACCTTTGCCCACCGCCTGCCTGCCGATATGGTGGTCACCAGCCCCGAGCACCGCGCCCGTTCGGAAAAACTGTGGAAGCTCCCGGCAGGCGTCATTCCCGACTGGGTTGGCCTGCACGCCGTCGCCCAGTCGCGGGCGATGAAGGACGGCAAACTCGGCTTCTTCTGGGCGACGACGACCAACAACATGCAGGCCGGGCCGAACGTCAATGGCGAAATCTATCCGGGCTGGCGCAATCCCAAGGTCTTTGTCGTGCAGTCCGATGCCTACCCGACGGTTTCCGCCATGTCCGCCGACCTCATTTTGCCGTCGGCGATGTGGATGGAAAAAGAAGGCGCTTTCGGCAACGCCGAGCGGCGCGGCCAGTTCTGGCGGCAGCAGGTCAAGGCGCCGGGCGAGTCGAGGTCGGACTTGTGGCAGTACATCGAATTTTCCAAACGCTTCAAGACCGAAGATGTCTGGCCCGCCGAAATCCTCGACAAAGCGCCCGAATTCAAAGGCAAGACGCTCTACGACGTGCTCTACGCCAATGCCGACACCACCCGCTGGGGGCTGGACGAAGTCGCCAGGGTCAATGCCCACGCCATCAAGGGCTATATGAACGACGAGTCGAAAGCCTTTGGCTTTTACGTGCAGAAGGGGCTGTTCGAGGAATACGCCGCCTTTGGCCGGGGCCATGCCCACGATCTCGCCAATTTCGACGTTTATCACAAGGCGCGCGGTCTGCGCTGGCCGGTCATCGACAACAAAGAAACCCTGTGGCGCTTCCGCGAAGGCTACGACAGCTACGTGCCGAAAGGCGAGGGCGTGCGCTTCTACGGCTTCCCCGACGGCAAGGCGGTGGCCTTTGCGCTGCCTTACCAGCCCGCCGCCGAAGAGCCGGACAGCGAATACGATCTGTGGCTATGCACAGGCCGCGTGCTCGAACACTGGCACACCGGCTCGATGACCCGGCGTGTTCCTGAGCTGTACAAGGCGATGCCCGACGCCGTGGTGTACATGCACCCGGAGGATGCCAAGAAGCGCGGACTCAACCGCAACGACGTGGTCAAACTCTCGTCCCGGCGCGGCGAAATCAGTCTGCGCGTGGAAACCCGTGGCCGCAACAAACCGCCGCAGGGACTTGTTTTCGCGCCGTTCTTTGATGAAAGCCGGTTGATCAACAAGCTAACCCTGGATGCGACCTGTCCGCTCTCGAAAGAAACGGACTTCAAGAAATGCGCCTGCAAGGTGGTCAAGGCTTGAGGCGATGATTGATCCCAGGGCCAGCAAAAGCCCCTCGCTCCCTTGGGGGAGCGGGGTTGGGGTGAGGGGGCGCGGCATTTCCGGCCAGCCCACCCTCACCCCCGGCCCCTCTCCCGCGAGCGGGAGAGGGGAGGTACTTCCGAGGGGCTTTTGCCGGTAAGTGACATGAACGCGCCCGCTGCTAAAACCCGTACCGCCCGTCGCCAGTTTATTTTTGACTCGGCGCGGATGGCCTGCGGCGTCGGTTTGCTCGGCCTGGGTCTTGGCCTTTACGCCAGGCAGTCGAGCGCCTTGCCCGCGCTGGCCTTGCGTCCGCCGGGGGCGCTCGCCGAAGGGGAATTCCTCGGCGCTTGCATCCGTTGCGGTCTTTGCGTGCGCGATTGCCCCTACGACACCTTGTCTCTCGCCAAACCCGAAACGCCGGTCGCCACCGGCACGCCTTATTTCACGGCGCGGCAGATTCCCTGCGAAATGTGCGAGGACATTCCCTGCGTCGTCGCCTGCCCGACCGGGGCGCTCGACCATGCGCTGACCGACATCAACAAAGCCAAAATGGGCGTCGCGGTTTTGATCGACCACGAAACCTGTCTCAACTTTCTTGGTCTGCGCTGCGATGTCTGTTACCGCGTCTGTCCGGTCATCGACAAGGCGATTACCCTCGACCATCAGCCCAACCAGCGCACCGGACGGCACGCGATGTTCCTGCCGACTGTTCATTCCGAACACTGCACCGGCTGCGGCAAGTGCGAAAAAGCCTGCGTGCTCGAAGAAGCGGCGATTCGCGTTTTACCGCTCCATCTCGCCCAGGGCAAACTCGGCAGCCATTACCGCATCGGCTGGGAGGAGCAGAAAAAAGCCGGACATTCACTGATCGACGAATCGCAAATGCTCGACCTGCCCGACCGGATGCCGGAAGGCGCTGTGCTGCCCGGTCACTACGACCCGGCCAGCGGCCAGACAGCGCCCGCCCGCGATATGCCGGGCGGCGGCGCAACAACTATCCCGAGCCGCCCGCCCGGTCTGGGAGACGCGCCATGAACAAAAAACGTATCGGGGCCGACGCCGTGGCCGCCAAGGGCTGGCTCAAGGCGCACCGCTGGCTGATTTTGCGCCGCCTGACGCAGTTCGCCATCCTCGGCCTGTTCCTGCTCGGCCCGCTGACGGCCTGGATCGCCAACGACGGCAAAGAGCAAGTTATCAAAGACAAGGTTTTCTGGCTGGTCAAAGGCAA